>JAKAYH010000030.1 GCA_021826835.1 Thermoplasmata archaeon
TAGCGGGAGTTACAGAAGTTACCATAAGAAACAGATACAAAGAACTCACAGAAAAGCTTGGGATAAACGTAGAAGTCTAATCGACATTCTTATATTTTTTTAAACCATTACCGCCTTGGGGCCCGTAGCTCAGTTCGGTAGAGCATCTGGCTTTTAACCAGGTGGTCGTGGGTTCGATTCCCACTGGGCCCGTGACACTTTCCGTAACGAGCCCTACTTCTTTATATATTTCCAATACACGTTCGTTCATGGGTTTCAAAGCACTTTACACTGATCTCAAAAAAGATGAAAAAGTGGGAAGATGGTGTGGCAATTTGCAGCGGGGAGGCTTGATCACAGCTGATGTTTACCTCAGAACTCTCGGATTGTACTGTAGAGAAAATAACACAATGCCTGGACAGATACTGCAGGATGCAAGATAAGGCAAGCTCCGCGACGATTTCATGGATTTTGTAGGTGTGCTGGAGAAAAAGGGTAGGATGGGGCCTATAATACCAGATTCAAGAGAATGCTCAATTCATGGTGCCAGTTCAACAAGATCGATGCGGGCCTGAATGGGTGAAGTTCAGCGGGTCGGGAATCGCAAAGTCTCTCGCCAACGAGGCCTCGCCCACACAGGAAGAGGTATCTGCAATTCTCAGGAATGCCACGATCAGGGGAAGGGCTATTATCGCCCTCCTGGCATTTTCCGTAAACGTCAATTTTAATATCCACTCGCAGCTATACAATAATGCCTTCAATCCCTTCCAATCCTCAGGATCGAGTGATAGTTTTCATAGACGGCTCTAATCTTTTCTGGGGACTGAAATACTACAATAAAGACCATGGAACAGATTTCAGAATTGATTATGAAAAATTAAGAGACTTTTTTAACGACTCTAGAAGATTGATTAGGCCCTACTACTACGGTTCAACTGATGTGCCAATAAACCCAAAACAAGCGAATTTCTTGGACTTCTTAAGATTTCACGGATTTCAAGTAGTAACAAAGCCACTAAAGGCTAGAGAAGACAGCGCAGGCAGACTTATTAAGGCAGAAAAGGGGGCAGACGTAGCTATGGCTACTGACTTCCTTTCGCTAGCGTGGGAAGACGCTTATGATGTTGCAGTTATGGTATCTGGTGACGCTGATTTTGTAGGAGCCGTTGAAAAGGTCAAAGCGAAAGGTAAACGAGTCGAGATTGCTTCTTTTAGCATGACACTGAGCGGAGATATGAAAAGAGCAGGTGATAGATTAATAGTAATTGACGATATCATCGATAAAATAAAACGAGTATAATGCAGGAAAGTTATTCAATTTTCGAGTGTTTTAAATGGTCAAAGGACCCACCCGAAACCTTATCTATAGCAGTAGTAGTAGAAGTTTATACAAATACTTTTTCATTAAAGGTTCTGTCAAGTCTAAGGTTGACGGTTATATCTGTCAAAAGTCGGTTGATGGAACGCTAATATAAATACTCTAAATCGGTTGGATTATTATGGCGAATGGACAAGACGTGGCAAAGTACTTCAGGAGGAAAGGAGACCAATGGACAGCAATTTCGGGAAGCGTTGAAAGTCATTTAAGAAAGAACGGAAGACAAGGAATGAAGGCTGAATTTGAGGGTGACCCAGATTTCTATATCGTTTGTAAATATCTCAAAGAAGTAGGAGAAATCCAACTCAGATCAGATGTTGCAAAATCCCTAGAAGAGTTGGTAAGTGCAACTTTTGGCTTCGTGGTTGTTGGTTCGATTGATATTCTAATTGGAGCAATAGTCGAGGCTTGTGGGGATAGGCCATTGGGAGATCAATTATTAGAAGGCGCAGGAGCAGTAGCTGTCATAGGGCTTATTGGACTCGCTATTGGAGCATTGTTTTCGAAATAAGAACTCCAAATCGGAAATTGAATAGAAAACCCGACCCCAAAACTCTTGGGAGTGGATAGGATCTATCTTAATACTCAATAAATTATCAGTTGTCATTATGGAAATTGATGCTATTTACGAAGGAGACAACTTGGGGGTAATGAGTAGATTAGAGATAGGTCTTTTTAGGCGGTGTAAGCTCATTCTCAAGGTTCATGAAATAATTGATATCACATACTATCCTGTTAAGACTGACTGACTTAAGACGCAAAATGGGATCTTTTCTCCCAGTTGGATATTCCACATTTTCTTGACAGACCCGAACTACTTTATCTGCTTGATAAGATATATCAACAGCATTAAAGAACAATTGATAATAGTTCCCTTTACTGACCGCATTGGACCAATTCTCAAAGTCATCCGGTATAATCAAGTTTCTACTATAAAGCCATTCACTTTTCGATGAAAGCCCTATAGCAAGAAATGCCTTCTTTGACATATTCTTGTTGTAATATAAATAAGAAAGTACAATAAAGTAATGTTTAGGTTCTCCGGAATCAGGGACCGGGCGACCATCCAGATCACACGAGGTTCTAATTATTTCACCTTTGTTTAGGGGCAGTCCTTTTAGTTCTTGGCAACGACTCAACCTATCTTCCTTCTGTCATCAACTCTGTTTCAGGAATATCCTCAGTATTTCTTTTAGGGTTAGTAATTGAAAAAATTTTTCCTTTATTTCTTACACTATCCATTGCCATAGTGAATGTAGCACTATTTGGTATTTCATATTTCGATTTCCGTTCTATTGAAAGGACAATCTCTAACAATAATCCATCTCTATCCTTGACTTTTGTCGTCGAAGGATCGAAGATTTCTGAAAGACCTTTTTTGATTTCTTTTTTACTCCGCATTTATCCACCCAATTTGTTTTAAGTTATCCCAAATCTCACCGAGCTCACTTTTGCCAAATTTAGTTACCTTTTTCTGCATTTTATTGTAAACGGATTCTTTGTTGTAACCCATTCTAACCAATAATAGTATGGATGCAGCACCTTCCAACCATTTCATATCATCTTTATGAGGTTCTAATGTGCTTAGTATATCCTTGAAAGTACTCTCGATGTTATCATTAGCGAATCTCAGAGTCTCAGTATGTTCAAAGTCCGTTATGCTATATGCGTTTCTAGTTAGGTCAGTGGAATAGGGGCCATATAGATAAAAGTTGAATAAGTAACCAAGGTTGATCTTCCTGGACTGGACAATATAAACGAACTTTTGTATCTTTAATCGATCCTCGAAACTCCGAATATCAAAGCTCTTATACAATCTTTTATAGAGCCCAGCCAGTATTTTTGGTTCCATTCGTCATCTCTCCTGAACCCAAATTTCTATAATAGATAACTTTGAATCAACTGAAAATAGCCAATATTCGCTCATTCTAACCCCTATGTGTCATTAATATGTCACACTTAAATCTTATCTATGGTATATGGCTATAACGAATGCGGGTTCTCTACTTTACTCACTAATTTTAATATTTTTTTGTAACTGGTATCAATCGATTTTGACAATGGTTTTCATCCACCGTAGACTTGACAGAACCGAACGGATAGTGTGTTAAGCAATTCAGAGATGCGACCATTTCAATTATGAACTGCTGTTTGAGAAATGTCATTTTCTGGGTTAATAGAACTTCTCTTATATGATAAACTTGTCCCAAATCCATGATGTACAATACTGAGGGGGTAATGGAGGGATGATGTTATGAAGAGAATTGCGAAAGAAGAAAAGTGATGTGGAAGGGACAGATAGGCAACAACAGAAAAGGTTTCTATGAACTTCTGGAGAAGTTGAGAACGATAGAAAGCAGCAACTCCGATTCTATAGCTGGAGTGTTCATCAATCCGACGGGTACATATCACATGCCGATACAACACTTCCTGGAAACGAATGGATATGCGGTGTACTACATAGATGCAAGAGTGACAGAATCTGCAAGAATGGTATCAAATCTAGGAAAAGTGAAATCGGATAAGGTTGACGCGCACCTTCTGGCTTCAGCTCCATGGGATAATGAAAAGTCGATGGATAGGAAACCTCACGTGCGCGATAATGCATCAGCCCTCACTAGACTTCTAGAGAGCGTAAAGAAGAATGTGACAGAGATAACTCTGCAAGTCTCCCGATCCGGCTATGGGTAAATACTGCTTGCAGTGTGGTTGGCCCCTGGATTACAGTGAAGCCAAGCTATTGGATGATAGAGTCGAAAAGGTCACGTCTGCACACAGGACGAGTGATCTGATAAGCGATGAAGAGAAAGCGATTCTTGAAACATATCAATGGCTACTAAAGACGAAGTTGTTGCAATATTCTTGAGATCTTTGAGGAATAAGAGAAAGTTCGAGGATCTTCGAAATGTAATAGGAAAATAAACCATTTTAAAGGATATCTTGGGTGGGAGTATATCAAGGATCTCGGAGACAAGGAAGCGATAGTGAAACTTCCAGATAAGATGTGAGTATCTCAGAGACTTTATTTAGACTGTTTTGACTCGATTATAGCTCGCTCAACTCTCTTTACGAATCTGCTTTTATCGTAGATAAGTTTTCCATCTTTTCCAGGTTCATCCAGTGTTAAATCAGTCGTTGAGAAAACGTCTATGTAATTAGGTAGATAAATCGGTTCAAACGCATCAGCCATTGTTACTCCCTTCCTACAGCTATCGAATCTAAAACTGCCACTTAATGAAAGATAATTTCTGAATCTCGATGGTTGAAGTAATTCCGAGATATCATTAGTGACCTTGAATAAGTTTCCTTTGAATTTAGGAACGTGATGTTGTCTGTAGAAAATAGCCTTAGCCCTATCGTTTCTGTCCGGAGAATTAAACTTAGCATTCATCATCATTTCCAACTTGATATCCTCACTAAACAATTCCCGTATATGCTCCTTGATAGCTATCTCAACCACCACATTCACATCCTCAATTCTGACCGCAGAATATAATTCTTTCAGCAACTTAAGAGTCTTCAATTCTGCATGTAACCAAAAAGATTCTTTTGTCTCTCCCGGGTCCTCTCCGTTTATTGTGTCTCTAGGCGCACTAGATGAAACAAGCCCACTTAAAGCTTCGATGTTTTCTACCGGATATTCTATCGATATCTTGAATTCTTCGCCACTCGCTTCTAGATTGTTCGGATCAAGAAAGACTTGATTATTCTTTATGAAATACGGATTTTTCACAGGTGCATATACTGGTCTGGTCGACCACATTTCGAGACGAGTTGGAATTGGAATTTCCAGTTTAACCGCTGGATTACCAAAGAATTTTTTTCTTAATGAGAGTCCTGCACCAAATTCAAGTTTTGACTCTCTTAAATTCACTCTCAACTCTGGATATGTTAGCTCAATTCCAGTCATCCTAATTTTAGATGCAAAATCCGTAACAAGTCCAAAAACCTCCTTTCCTATAGAATATGCTGCAATTCCATCCGAGACAAGGTTTTTTGGGTCCAAAATTATCCCCTCCTCGAAGAGATCAATTCAAACACAGGCAGTTCGAGTGCCTCATTTGTAGTCTTTTCAATTGTAAAATTTCCCGTATTTAGTTCAGGGTAGGCGTGAATATCTAAGTCAAAATAAACCAGTGTTAAGCTGACCTCCATGCTCTTCTCTATAACTTCTATTGCTTGAAGTGGGTTTATTAGTGTAATTCTTTGACTCTTCATTCCCTCTAGCGATTTTGTCCAGCTTTGAAATTGCTTAGTTGCAGACAGGACAGTCATTATTGAATCTGATATCGAATTATTTAGATCATCTACAAAATCTGGATTAGAAGCCTGTGCCTTTCGCATATCTTTTGAGAAATCATTAAGTTTCTCTTTGAGTCCCTCAACATCTTCGTAGTTTCCCTTTTCAAATTTCTGGAGATTTGTTAAAATATCAACCATGAAGTCAAGCAAACTTGAATATACAGGATAGTCTATTTTCAACGACTCGAGCTTGTCGCTTATCACTGAAAGCAGATGAGTGCTTTCTTCCTTAAATACATCTTTAAATTCTATCTTAGAATCCTTTGCTGGAAGGACATAAAGCAATGCGGCTCCGGGCCCATTATTTGTTATCTCTATTTTAGAATCGACTGATGGAACTAACTGATCTTTCCTAAACTTGATTTTAACATTTTTTGGCACGTCAACTAATCTGAGGTCTGGACGGATTAGTTGAAGTTTGAATTCTCGTTTAGTTTCAAACTTCTCTTTATCTCTTCTCAATCTTACCTCTATAGATATGACAATTTCTTTGAAATTATCAACAAGAACTTCTGAGGTCAACACAAACCCAATATAACCATTTTCAATAACTCCTCTTATCTCGACAGCACAGTCGCCTTGAGATAATCTTAGATCCTCTTCTTTAGAGTTGTAAATATGTTCAAAGGAGATGCCTGTTTCCCCTTGAATTAGGACCCAGTCCAGTATGTAGTCTTTATCCCATAAGATATGGCAGGTAAAATTCTGTCCTTGAAGTCCAAAAGGAGGCACGTAAATGGATCTCAAAGGTCCTGAGTCTTTATTTTCATAAGACCTTTTCATGAAAAATTATAATTTTGAGGCATATAAAATTTCTGGACTTTCTTTGTTGTCATAACTCATGAAACATATAACTCATGAAACATATTGTACTACGTTGAGTTCGACCTGCAATTGAAATCTTATCGCCGGCCCCAACTTCTTATCCAAGGGGTATCGTTTCATATATTCCTTAAGAGCTAATTCGTCTTGAGAAATCTTCATAAACTGGCAAATGTACCTTTTATTGAAGACAAAATCATGGTATTCTCTTTAACGGAAGAGCAAATAAAAAACCTGTCGAAATGGAAAGACACTTTGTCTAAACCGGGACTATTAGCTGGTATAGTTCAGTGCAATTGGCTGCGAAAACATTTAGCAACATACTTTCAGGTGCTAGTTTTCAATCGGGTGGAAGACTTACTTCTACCCAACTAGACGAATTATTCAGTCAAATGAGAATTGCGGCACATAACCGTAACTTGAGTAATAAACTGTATAATGATAATGGAATTGACGAGTTCAACTCGAGACTAAGAAAACTACTCTTTTCTGATAACCCCCTTCAGGACAGAATTGAACAATTTGTCGAGTTGACTGGAATAAGGGAAGTAACATTTTCACATTTTTTAAGTCTTAATGATTCTAAAGAATATCCGTTCTTTTCCTGGGAAACTTACGGTGTCTTATCCCTCTCACATGAACAAGAAGAAGCAGCATTGGGACAAGCACTTGCTGAGCACTCAATTCGTAGTCCGACAGATTATAGTACTGACACGATTAATTATCTTATACACAAAGTGGCCTTTCGTGAAGTAAAGAACCTGCTTGATGTGGAAGCTTATCCACTTGTAAATTACGTTCTATGGGGTGCCTATGATCCAGGAATATACTCAGAAGATCACCCAGGTGTTTCGACAGTGACCCCTCGAAAGTGAGCTTTATGAACCTATAAAGAAGTGGATAGAATAATTGAAAGAAGAAAATAGAGCAAAAAAAAAATGGAGTTTCATCGACAGTCTTTGGACCGTATTTATATCAAACTGTTCGAAAAGCTGGTGTCTTCATTGACTCCGAATATTCAACAACAAGAAAATTACGGAACTAAGCTCGTTCATCACTTTGACCTTGGTCTTCCTGAAAAAACACAGACCTCTTATAGAGTTCATATTCAGCAGTGCCTTTTACTGGGATGACCCTTTTTAAGTTTCCGTCAAAGTTAGTTTTTACGTCTGCGGCAAGATAATAGATTACCCACTCTGGGGAAATAGAGTATGACGCACTAAAAAATGCTTTATGTCTGAATTGTCGTTTTGATACTCTATAAATCCTCACATGAGCCGTGTGTAATGTGTGTTCTTGGCTTATTTCGTATGTTGAAAATTTGACAGTAACTAAAGAAACATTTGTTGGTCTAGACCTTATAATTGAATTAACCACGAAGATTCTAGTTGGAAGTGCCATAATAAGGGCAATCATTGCAGAAACCATAATATTGACGTAAGGACTATTCGGGCCAGTTAAATGAATTAAGTACAAGAGTATACCAAAGGCCGAAGCAAAAGATATCGCATCTAAGTAGGTAAAATGACCAGTGCCATTTTCCCAACTTATGACTGTACTAATCTCCGTAGGTTCAACTTTGTGGTCCGGATGAATCACCGAATGCACTGATTCTTGAGTACTGTCAAGCACTTCATTCGTATTATTTGAAGTATTCTTGCAGATGCTACAAGTGAAAAATCTTACTGTTCTTTCCAATTTCGGTGCCAATCGCCCAGCGTATGCTCCCGGTATGATTGTTAAAATGCTTAAAATTGTGAATATACCCCAAACAAAAAGTATGTTTTGATATAACACGCTATCATTGATGAGGAAGGGAGTGGGATTAATTTGGGCTGTTATCGCAAAATACAAGAAAATCGCACTGATTGTCAATTGTAATATGGCTATAATTGCTGTTGCCAAAAGGGTGTATGAATGCATCCTCTCTTCTTTGCCATAACGTTCAATAAAGTGCGGATTAGATCCAAATAGGATATCCAAGAACCTTTTTTTCATATCAATGGTGTCAAACGGACTCGGTTTTTTGGCCTTCTTCAAAGCTTCATTTAGTTCTTTATTTCGTTTGTATATCATCTTTCACCTTTATGCTGCTTCATCACGTTGCCTTTGAGTTATATCTGCTGAGTCTTAAACATTTTCACTGGAAAAATCATAGTCAATGACCTATCATCAGTTGCTCAAATTACATCTATTTAGTAGCTCTAACCCAAATACATATAAAAATAAAAATTTGGAATATAAAAACACTTATATGGATTGCTAAGGAGAATTGAGAAATTAGGGTTCTTTAAATACTCACAATCTCTGAATCAATACCTAAAAAGGGGATGTATTCGAGATATGATATTTAAACACCCAAAACAAAAGTTGGTAATTGCACACGTCGTACCAAGCTTCTTTTTTGTCATAGATCATGGTTAATTTAGGCTCATTCAGCATCTAACATTTTCTTTGCCCTTTCTATTAGATCTGTTTGTCTTGACTTTAAAATATCCGAAGTCCATGAATCATAACTAGATATTTCCTGAGTTATTTTGAATGAGGTGCCCTTCTCCTTGAAATATACTGACTTCTTTTTGGAAAATTCTAAGTTTCCTGCCTTAGAATTTTTCCCACCGCTAAGTAATACTAGATTTCCAATCTTATTCGTCCACTCCTTCCTAAAATCTTCAGTAAAGTCAATTTTCCATTGACTTCCATCTTCTGGTTTTTGTGGGAGTATGTGCTCAACAGTTACGGCTCCGGAATACCCATGAAACGTGGCCATTTCCCACCTCTCCTTGTCTATTCGTAATAAAATATATTTTGCCAAATTGCCACCATAGGTGTGATAAAAATCTGAATTACCAAGTTTTTCCTCTATTAGACTTTTGAACTTTGCTTTATCAATCCTTAGTTCCCGATCGACCGCAACTCTGTCGCTTTTCTCGACTGATTTCAACACTTCATTGAGACTAGTGATTCTTTCAGTCGGGGAACTACCAGATAGCCAATCGAACAAAACCTTCTTTTCAAGAAGTTTCAAAAATTCGTATGATGGTATTACACTCCCATATTTTTTAAGGAAAGTCAGAAGAACTGGTATCCAATCATTAAATGGAATATACTTAAACATTAGTCCAACGAGGACTTTATAATCATTCTTTCCCTCCTCTGACGGTATCTCTAATTTACCTTCTATTATTCTTTCCTTGTATATATCAGATATCTCTTTGACGTAGTCAATAAATGGAGAGCCTCTTTTTATTTTCAGATCGTTCTTGAGGATTTTGTTTGTATACTCATAATAAATTCCTTTTCTAGCCTTATCTTGCAAAAACATTGTCCGTATGAATGCAATGACATTTTCAAGTTCTTCTCGTCCAATGTCTTCCTCTATTCCAGTCCAAAGTTCTGCCTTTATTTTTCTCTCTTCATCATCTTTGATAGCCCCCAAACTGTCACTTTTTAGCAAGTCGGATGCAGACAAACTTAAGCCCCTAGCATTCATTACCGTGAAGAGTTTGAAAGCAGAAAAAGTATCATTGGCCACAATATACACCACGGTGACTTTATTTAAAATGAACTTGACAAATTCACTAATCTTATTCTCATCTGGATTCATTTTTGAATTAAATGCTAGAATCGCTTCATAAATGTGATAAATCGGGTCATCTTGGTCTTTATAATTTACCTTCTTGTTTTCGAAATCCTCCACAAAACTCTTTGTGCCATCCATCTTGTAAATATATTTTGAAAATATGGCTTTGAGATCATCCCAAGGTGTGACCCTCATGACACACTTAAGGTCTTTCCACTCATCTCCTTCTTGATAAATATAGCTCATTATCTTGTTCTTCAAGGAGCTGTTATTAGATTTGTCCCTTATCGTGGCCAGCAGAATAGTTAACGAGGTTAATCTCTGCTGCCCATCTACAACTTGGTAAGTTGTTTTGCCTTCATCTTTCTGTAAAATGAAAGAACCGATGTAATATTGGTCGCTTTGACTGTTATTAGCATCATTTAAGTCATCCAATAATTGTTGAAATTGTTCCGTGGTCCAGCTAAATGGTCGCTGATATAAAGGTATTATAAATGAGAACTTATCACTGAAGATTCCACCCAAATCTGTGTCATGTGCTTCGATTTCTTTATCCACATAGATTACATCAACTTGTTTTATAAAAATTTTCCAATGAACAAAAGGTTGTTTCAATTTTACTCTATGATTTCCCATATCTCACTTTTGAAGTTATCAAAGGTGAAAAGATTGAGTTTTACTTTGGCAAGAGTAATAATACATAGATAGAGTTTCTACTGCAATGCCTACTTTTGATGAAGCTATAAAGAAAACCAAAGAACTTTTTCGAGAGGGTTCGGAAGATAAAAAAAAACACGAAGAAGAATTTATTGACCTAT
The DNA here is from genome assembly GCA_021826835.1 of Thermoplasmata archaeon. Next base: position 10,883 of record JAKAYH010000030.1, read on the forward strand.
ATCGAAAAAGATTCAGCTATGAAAACCTAGAGGATTTTGAAGAATTCTTTGAATTTGACATAAATAGGCATTGGGATCGCGTTGACCAAAACAAACCAATGGTGTTGAAGCGATTTGACCAATTCAAGAAGGCGATAAAATATATACTGAATGAAAGAGTGCCAATAGAGAAGCGTATAGAAGAAGTCTTGGAAAGCGATGGTAAATTTAATGCGAAGAATGCGAGTTGGGTATTCTATATTCCATTTTTTCTGTAGTTTATCCTAAGAAATATGTAATATTGAATGGACGAATAGTCAAAGGTTTCAACGATATACCAAAATCTAGTTTCAACATCATATCAAAAAGAAACTGAAAGATCTCATGGAATTCAACATAATAGCCAGGAATGGGAGTAGTAAAGGAATAAAAACCAGTTGACTCCCCTGGGAGAGAGGGTCAGAAAATCAATCATTCCACTTCTGAAAATGATGGAGCGAGATCCGTTGGATGCTTTCCGTTTGCTAAGGTAAGGCCATCTCACGTCAGTGGGAAGCCAAAAAAAAGTAAAAACGCTCCGCGGAAGACATAAACGAAAGCCACGCTCAATTTACCAATGCTGAATTTAATAAGATACCATTACAAGCGAATGGGATAGAATTCACTCCTTTAACCTCCTTGACAGAATTACAGAGAGGATTAATGGATACCAAAAAGAAGCGCTCAACCTTGTGTGATAATAGAACGAACAGCTTTCCAAAAATTCCTGTATCCACCAAAACAGAATTTTAGAATGTGATTTCCAAGTCAAATCAATTCGTATAAATCATTTAATCACGGTAAAATTTACTAAGATAACCAAGAAAATTGGATTTTATTCTCCAAACATAATATGAGTTGAACAATCTTATTATACCTCAGTTGTAATATATTGTTATGTTCATTGAGCAAGAAGAGTCGGAAAAGAGATGTGATGTGGTGGCTATTGCAAGGGGACGAGGGAGGTATAGCCAACCTTATAAGAGGATACTTAAGACTTTCAAGCTGGGTGACGATTTCATAGCTCTGGAACTTGCTCGCGATGAATCAACAGAGGAGGGATGGTGGGTATCAGCTAGCATAGAAGCAACTGCAGATAAACCAGCTGGCTTTGGCGCAGAGTACTTCGAAGAATATTCGGATGCTCTTGACTGTTTTAGG
>JAKAYH010000031.1 GCA_021826835.1 Thermoplasmata archaeon
GTTCCTTATAGTAAAGATCACATGGATGTGACTTTTCTTGAGGAAATGGGTCGTGAAGGATCTTCATGGGGGGCATTCAAGATTAAGGATTATGACATCCCAGAAGAAAATCTCATTGGCACTATTAACAAAGGGTTCAATATCATTCACGAAGGCTTTGAGTTTGCCAGAGCTATAATTTCAGTAATAAGTGGGGGCGCAGCTCTTGAATCAATAGGAAGGGGAATCGAATACATGAAGAATCGAGTTGCTTTCGGAAAGGAAATTGTAAGGTATCAGGGACTCCAATTTTCAGTAGCTGAACACACCGCCAGAATGGAAACGGCTCTGGATCTTGGGTATCGTGCACTTTGGTTTTATGATCAAGAACAGAGATTTGGAAAGTATGACAGATTTAGGGTAAGCAAAGAAATTGCAAAAGCCAAGCTTCTTTCTACAACATGGGCATTTGACGCAATAAATGATGCACTACAATGGCAGGGGGCATATGGTTATTCTAAGGATTGTCCCGAGGAATGGGCATTGAGAGGTATAAGATCCTTCCAGCTTGCGGAAGGTTCCAGAGAGATCATGAAACTCATAATTGCGAGAGAAACTATAGGAAAAGAATTCATGAATTAACTTTTTTCATTTTCTTTTTTATCCTTTAATAATTTTAATCCTACCAACACATCTCTTATTTCTTCAACACTTATCTCTTTAATTCCTATTGAAATACCTATATATAAGAGATAACTTAAAAGCACAACTGGCAGTAACTCCAAAATATCATAGGGTTTGATGTATAAATAAGCTCCAATTAAGAATAATGACTGTAAAACTGCTGGAATTATTTGAAGGTAGAATTTAGAAGAGGTACGAACACCATTGATTTCCCTGTAATATTCCTTATATGCAATATAGGCGAACAGAGCGCCAAGAAGAAACCCAATAGCTGCTCCAGAATCTCCAAGTCCTGCAAGTTTGATGCCTAATATTTCCGTTGGGATTAGAACTATGTTAGCAACCAGATTAACTATTACTGCCCCTAACCCTATTATGGCAATATATTTCTGCTTGCTTTTTGAAATAACTGCAGAGGTGAATGGCGAGGACAACACAGAGAAATAGGTACCCACAGACAAAATAGATAGTGAAAGTGCATATGGTAGGTAAACCCTGTTAAACAGATTTAGTATAAATGGGGACATCCAAATCATGCTTATGGCAATGGGCAGAGTTACTAGCGAAATTATTCTTTCATATTCGTGTACCTGATCATTGAAATCCTTTGCTGTTTTGTGACTTGATGATGTAAGTAATGGTATAAAAAAAACATAAACTGAGGCAGAAATAGCAAGCATTGCAGATGTTAGTTTCTGGTTAGCATAAAAGGCGCCTGTTGCTATTGTTCCCCAAAAGAATTGAATTATAACTTTGTCTACATTTGCATTTATTATTGCTATGCTTGTCCCCAGAGCTAAAGGTAATGCGATGGAGAGGTATTTTTTAAAGAGGACCATGCTCGGTCTTCCTATTTTCCATGGTCTTCCTATCATATAGGAAATAATGATAAAAATACTGTAAGTAACGCCATATATTAAGGCAAGTATCACTGAAATATTATTTCCAAGATTTCCCTCTTTCCCAAGGAAATAAACCACTCCGATGAATATGAAAATGGAGTTTCTCAATATTGCCTCAATGAGTGGCGGTATTGCCATCTTGTTAGACTGATATGTTACGGAATAATAAGTTGAAAAAACAGGGATCATGTTTGCTATGGCATAATATGGCAATATGGCCAGAATAACCCAAAATTCAATGGGATTATAGAAACCTCTGTGAAGAACATATACCCACAGAAGTAAAGTACCAATGACGGCGAAGACATATATGGCATTCAAAATGCCTCTTATGGCAATGAACGTACCAAGGGCCCTTGACTTATCCTCTCCTGAAGATAGAATCTTAACATGTGCTGTGGAAAATCCAAGATCAATAATTATTGTATAAAGTCCAGCAAAGGCAATAGCATATGAAAGGTAACCCCAGTATATTGGACCTATATATCGATTGATGAAGAATAGTGACACATATCCCAAAATTGCCGAAAGCAAAGTCTGGAATACAAGTATGGGGGATTTTCTTGCAAACACTGTTTTTGTGCAGTGGAAATTAAATATTAATACTTTTGATCTCTTGAAAATCTATGAATTTTAGCGTTTATTTAATAAAAATTTAAGGGGAAGATTAATCTTCTCCGCCCATTCCTCCTTCGGCGCCTGGTCCACCTGGAGCACCGCCCTTTGAACCCTTTGTAGCTATGACATCATCAATTCTTAATATCATAACCGCGGCTTCGGTTGCTGCATCTATCGCTTGCTTTCCAACTCTGATAGGTTCAATAACTCCAATTTTGTCCATGTCTTCAATTTCGCCACTATAAACGTTTATTCCAGCGTTCTTTTTTCCTTTGGCATGGGCATTTCTCAGATTTATTATAACGTCAATAGCTCCTAAACCAGCATTCTCTGAAAGAGCTCTAGGAATTTCCTCAACTGCATTGGCAAATCTCTCAATTGCCAGTTGCTGTCTTCCGCCGATTTTTGTTGCGTATTCCCTTATGTGGAATGCTATTTCACTGGCTGCTGATCCTCCACCAGATACATACTTACCATCTTCGATGGCTGCTGCTACGACATGAATTGAGTCAACTATTGATCTCTCAATTTCATCAGCTACGTGCTCTGTTCCCCCCCTGACTAGTATACTAACAGCCTTTGGATTTTTGCATCCTGTTACAAAAGTGAGGTAGTCATCTCCAATTTTTATCTGCTCAACAGTTTCTGCTGCACCGAGATCTGAGGAGGTCAACTCATCCATTGAGGATGCGATTGCAGCCCCTGTGGCCTTTGCTAATTTTTCCATATCGCTCTTCTTCACTCTTCTTACTGCATAAATTCCTTCTTTTGCAAGATAATGCTGAGCAAGATCATCTATCCCTTTCTGGGTTATCAGAACATTTGCACCTGAATCCTTTACTTTCTTTACCATTTCCTTGAGTAGAGATTCCTCCTGTGAAAGGAATTTCTGAATCATTGATGGGTCATCTATCCTAATGTTTGTGTCGAATTCAGGTTTTTTGATTTCCAATGCTGCATTTAGCAAAGCAATTTTTGCTTTTTTAACTGTGTCAGGCATACCAGGATGAACCTTTTCCTTATCTACAATTATTCCTGAGATAAGTTCACTGTCCTCAATATCTCCACCCTGTTTCTTGACTATCTGAACATTGTCCAGATCGACTGAATATCCTGTTTCAGTTTTCTCTGCAACTGCCTTTATTGCTTCATATGATATCTCGCCAAGTTTGTCTCTGCTCCCAGATGCGGATTTACTGCTCAGCGAAGTTTGAGCCATTTTGACAAGTAGAGCCTTGTCATTGATTGTAACAGGTTTGGACATCTGATCCAGAATTTCCTTGGCCTTCTCCGCTCCCATTCTGTAACCTTCTGCTATAACTGTTGGATGAACCTCCTGATTTATCAATCCCTCAGCTTCCTGAAGAAGTGCTCCAGAGATTATGACTGCCGTTGTTGTTCCATCACCAACAAAAGAGTCTTGAGTTTTAGAAACCTCAACCATCATCTTGGCAGCAGGGTGTTCTACATCCATTTCCTTTAGAATTGTTACACCATCATTAGTTATAACAATATCACCGAGGGAATCAACAAGCATCTTGTCCATTCCCCTTGGGCCAAGGCTTGATCTTACTGCTGCTGCAATGCTCTTTGCTGCTTCTATATTTCCTTTCATGGCATCTTTGCCAGTTTCTCTTTTAGCTCCTTCTTTTAATATGAATATTGGTTGTCCGCCTATCATAACTATCAGCTAAGTAAAAATAAACTTCTATATAAGCTTTTATATTGACAATACGATATTAGATATGCATGCCCTTATGTTTTATAGATAGTTTTAAATTACGAGAATCAAAAACTTAAATTAAAAACTCTTGAAAAAAGGGTAAAATTTCTACGAGATAGCAGCTATGGCTCCATAAATAGATTATATATACTCTTTTATGATTGTTGAATATGGTTGAAACAAAGGAAATGAAAATTGAAGGGAAGACCTTTACTTATCTGAAGATGGATATGGAAAAGGCTCCTCTTGTTCTTATCAAGGGAAAAATCGGTTACGTAATGTGTGGGTATCTCAATATGGAGACTGCAGATAAGTTAGGCGATACTGCCATAAGAGTAAAAGGAGTAAAAGATGCCGAATCAATACTATCATCCAATGTAGAGGCAGTTTCAATGAAAGCAAAAGCCTTGGGTATAGAAGTGGGAATGCCAGTTAAATCCATAATATCTAAACTATAATCCCCTATTTCAATAAATTGGCTCCATCGATAACGTTAATTTTCCATTTAATAATTAGATATATTGTGATTAGAACGCCCTTAATGATGATGCCCATATGAGTGAGGAGAAAACTGAAAGAAACGCCTCCGTTGTACTGGCCTTTCATAATAATGAATTCATTCTTTTAAAAAGAAAGAAAAGAGATAGCGATCCATGGTCAGGAGATTATTGCCTCCCAGGAGGTTTTTCCAGACACGGAGAAACGCTCATTGAAACAGCAAAGAGGGAGTTTGAAGAGGAAACAGGAATAAGTTCATCATATTTGGAATATATTCAATCGATGAAGGATTTTGAGCCAATGAAGAGTGCAGGTGTTAAAGTGTATCCGTTCGTTTTTTCCATGAAAGAGAAGAAAGATCTGCGAATCGGCGATGAAATTGAATGGGGATGTTTTGAAGATATAGGATCATTTAAATTAGAAAAAGACAATTTAAGAGGGGAAGCGTTCATAAAAGGCAACATAATAATTTGGGGGCTAACATTTAGAATCCTCTATAAATTTTTTTCTGATAATTACTTATTCTATCATAGCAAACATGAATGAAAGATAACCTATTTTGTTATTCATCTCACTATTCTGGTGCCAAGAGGTGAGGTCGAAATTCTTGTTACAAATGTTGATATCTTAGTCATTTCCATCTGGATAGAAGTTAGTTTATCTGGTTCTGCCATAATGAGCACAAAACCTTGATTTCCGCCACCAAGGAGTCTTGCAGCCTTTGCACCCATGGACATTGATCTGGAGATGATCGATTCAATTTTTTCTGAAGAAACATTTTTTCCAAGGTTTTTTTTCACATTCCATCCCTGATTTATAAGGTTATAGAATAGAGGAAAATTATTTTGGATCAATGCAATATGCATTTCCTCTGCAATATTTTTCATTTGTATTAGTCTCTTGATTGTATCCTGATCTCCTGTCTTTGATTTTGAAACCTGATCGCCTAATATTGCACTGCTTTCCCTTGTTCTTCCAGAATATACAAGGAGCATCCTTTCATCAATATATTCACTTATGGATTTTTCCTTAAAATATTCTGTTCTTATCTCATTTCCTTTGAACTTCATAAATTTGAGTCCGCCAACTGAAATTGCATACGGGTCCTGTTTTCCCAAGGTTATACCAAAAAAATCCCTCTCTCTTCCATAGGCCTCCTCAGCGAGTTCCATATTAGTTATTTCCTCTCCTCTCAATTCGTGAATTATCTTTAACAGCGCAGTTATGAGGGCAGATGAAGACCCCAATCCTGAACCCGGTGGAACCTCGTCTGATATAAATATCCTTCCAGTTCTTATTCCAAATTCTCCCATTAGTTCAATGATTTTATTTTGCACATTATTTTCTTCATGATTTCCTAAAACAAATGTTTTGAGAAAGTCTCTGGACGATATTTCAACAGGGTACGGATCCTCACGATAAGTTACGAAAACTCCTCTTTCAATAGTTGAATTAACTACGGAACCCCCATGTTCATCAACAAAAGGCGAAATATCCGTTCCCCCTCCCGCAAAACTTACCCTTAATGGACTAAAAGCGAGGGTATTTTTCCCTGTCACAACAAAGTGAAGTTAACAGGGTTTAAAAGATTTGCATTTCATACAATTTTAGTAGATTAATTTGAATTCTCTCCTTACAGGAAATAAATGTAATATTAAAATTATCTTCCCTATGATTAATGTAAAGAATCATATCCAAAAAAGCATTATTATTGAATATGAGAAAGTGTTTAGTCCAATATAGGGTGATTAATTGAAGGGAGTATTTTGGAATGATTTCTACAGACCAACTAACTTGGATGATACCCTAATGGCCAATGACATAAGAATCAAAATAAAGAACTGGATTGAATCCTGGCAAATGGGAGAGGTCACAAAGAATGCAATGATCTTATGGGGAGAACCGGGACTTGGAAAGACAACCACTGCATTTGCAATTGCTAATGAATTTGGGGTTCCAGTAATAGAAATGAATGCTTCAGATTTGAGAGATCGCCAGAGCATTAAAAATATAGCAGGCCTTGCATCAATTTATATGGATCTTTTTTCCATAGAGAAAAAAGGGTTCTCTAAAGTTATCCTCATGGATGAAGCAGACAACATAAACGATTCAAGGTCAAAAAATGGAAGTTCAGACACTGGTGGAATGAATGAACTTCTCAATGTAATTAAAAACACCCGTAATCCAATAATTTTGACAATGAATGATTTTTATGGTTTCAGAAGAAAGAGCGGAGGGAGCGATATAATAAACAATTCTCTCTCTATTGAGTTCAAGCTTTACAACAGGAGGAGGGATATCGATTATAATGAGAACGTCAGGAAACTTCGAACAAACATCATAAAAATTGTTGAAGAGAATGGCTTTAGAATTTCTCAGAACGATGTTAGTGTAATAATTGAGAGAAATTTTCCTGATATCCGTGGAATTATAAACGATGTTCAGTCCATAGCAATAAACAGTAATAGTTCAATGATGGAGAATCTTGCAGAAGGACAAAGAGATGCCACGACTTCAATCTTTGAAATAATGAAAGAAATATTTAGGGGAAGAAATTATGAGAAAATTTTTGAATTACTCAGAGACAAAGATTTCGACACATCCGATCTTGTATTATGGATAGATAATAATCTTCCCATGGAGGCAGAGATTCCCATAGATCTAGTTCATGCATATGAGATATTATCAAAGGCAGATATCTATATGGGGAGAGTCATTAGAAAACAGCATTTCCGCTACATGGTCTACGCTGAGGATATAGCTGCAGGCGTTTTTAATGGAATATCCACCGTTAACAAAAAATTTGTTAAATATGAGTTTCCGTCTATGATTATGAGAATGTCACGATCCAAAGGCTCGAGATCTATGAGAAAGAACACGTTAAAGAAAATAGGAAAATTTACTCATTCATCCTCTAAGCAAGCTTCAGATCTCCTTTGGTTTTATTCTGCACTTGCTTCAATATCAAAGGAGAATAAAAGTGAACTTATGAAACTTCTTGGACTGGATGAAAAGGAAATGGAAATTATAACGGGTTAATCGCGTCAACTTTCTCCTTTATTTTAGTCTTGCATTTTTTTATTGTTCCACTTACTATTTCTATGGTTATCCCAGTAAAGTTAGTCTTTATGTAAGAGCAAACTTTCTGTTTTTTAAATTGATCGGTCAGGAATATGTAAAATCCATCCGATTTGAATTTTCTTTTTATATTAAAGAGCCGATTCAGAGAACTTTCCATCTTTAGCAATTCTTCTATGTTATTGCCATAGTAGACAAGAACATACCTCTTCCTGATCAAGGAGCTTTTCAATTGCACCTTCATGAAGTCATTAGAAATAAATAATTACATTTTTAAAAATTTAGAAGTAATTATAAAAGTAGACATGTCCATTTTGGCAGTCTTATATATCAATATTGACAAGTTGATTAGATATTAATGCAGTTTCATTTTTTAATATTATTTCCAAGACCAGACCACTTCAGGAGAATAATCCAAATCATTGATTTATTTATGTTTTTATGCCATAATAAGACTGTTTATCATATGCGCTATAAGGCATTCGTATTAACAAAATAAATATTGTAAAGGTATTTATTACACTTAATAATATGCGTGACATTCTAACAGGGTAGAAAGAGATGGATAGAGTTTCAGGTTCATACGATGTAGTAAAGGAAGCGTGGAAATCACTTAAAGAGTCAGAGATTTATAACATGCACAAACAGAGAATGATTGCATGGAGAAACGGTCCGGCAATGGAGAGATTGGAATATCCAACTAGGTTGGATAGAGCAAGAAATCTTGGTTACAAATCTAAAAGAGGATACGCCATAGTGAGAGCTAGGGTGAGAAGGGGAGGAAGCAACCGTCCGAAGATCATGGGAGGAAGAAGACCAAGAAGATTGGCTTACAATAAACTCACCAGAAAGAAGAGCCTACAATGGATTGCAGAAGAGAGAATTGCAGATAAATACCCAAATATGGAGGTACTAAATTCATACTACGTTGGGGAAGATGGGTATTACAAATATTATGAAGCCATTCTTGTAGATAAGAACGTTCCAGAAATATTCAATGACAGAAAAATTTCATGGATAGCTGAACCCCAAAACAAGGGAAGAGTATACAGGGGTCTTACCTCAGCTGGTTATAAGACTAGAGGATTAAGGACTGGTAGAAAAGGATCAGCAAAGAGCAGGCCATCAATAAGATCAAATAACAGACTCAGAAGATAAACAATAGAGATGCCGAGGTGGCCCAGCGGTACGGCGCCAGACTTGAGATCTGGTTCCCTTTGTGGATCGGGAGTTCGAATCTCCCTCTCGGCGTACTTTTTTTGGTAGCATAAGAAGAATATTTTAAAATTGCAGGTTAAAATCACAATTTATGTACAATATTAGTTTTGCTCTTTAAAATTTCTTTGGTTTTTTATAACTGGATAATTCATTTTTACATTTGGGGCAAAGAGTTTGGGATTCTGGAAGTAGATCTGTTCTTATAATGTCATTCTCTTCTCTATCAATCTGGAAAAAGTCACCACATCTCTTACATCTTACCAGCATTTTCACGCTATATCACCCTTGAAATCCAGTTCGGAAGTTTAAGGTATTTTTAATGTAGTTAATATGTCAGATAAATATAACAATACATGGTTAATAAAGAAATGCTAGATGAAATTTCTGCAGAGATTCATAACGCGCGTCAAAAGTACAGAAGAATATCTAGTTTGCATGAGGCGCATTCAATAATTCTGGAAGAATTTGAAGAGTTCTGGTCAGCGGTAAAAAATAAAGAAGAACTAGAAAGGATAAGAAAGGAGTTAATCCAGGTAATAGTTGCAAGCATTATGACTTTAGAAGATGTGTTTAAGGCAGATTGATTAAAGTTTCAGCAAAATATGAAATATTCATAATTTCTGTGTCATCTAAATTAAATATCTGAAGCATATAAGGTATTTTACGGTGTTATCGTTTGCCAGACTTTCAGGAAGGTTCAGTAAGGAGCCTTCTTAAAAACAGAATTGTAGCTACAATATCATTTAATCAGTTTATACGAGTTTTTGGAAGGTCTCAGGCATGGATTTTTCTACCTTTGTATCTTAATGAAATTCGAGATGTTCCTTATTTTACAATTGGTATTGTTCTATTTATAATGGCTGTAACATCAGTCCCATTTGGAATTTACGGGGGAAATCTAATGGACCGCCTTGGCAGGCGGAAGATGCTTCTTGTGGCCACTCCTGCTATCGCAATTCTATTCCTATTTATATCCGTAAGTATATTTCTTGATCTAAATGTTTTGATCTTTTACATACTCCTTATATTAACAGAGCCTTTCATGAATATTCAGGGGTCGGCAGATAATGTCATAATTACTGATGCTACTACTGCGGCAGAAAGGACAAACGCCTTCGGTCTTGTGCGAATACTTCTCAATATAGGATTTGCAATTGGTCCAGCCATAGGAGGATTTATTGCAGGAATATCCTATGGGTATATTTTTCTTGTACCTGCGATACTGACTTTAGTTGAAATGGTTCTCTATTTTCTGTATGTCCCAGAGACACTCAAAGCAGAAAACAGACAACCAAAAACAAGTGGTTTTAGTTTTCCTAGAAAAGATGTCGCCTTTGTCTTTGCCGTTTTTGCAATTTCTATAATGTTTCTAGTAATGGGGCAATGGGGTACAACTCTGACATTGTTCTGGAAAGCATACGACAATATTTCTGATGTAGAGATTGGTATATTGTACGGAACGAATGGGTTGTATGTTGCAATTTTCCAAATGTATACTAATAAAATATTCGCAGGCATAAGGGATCACATAAGGTTACTCATTGGTCTTAATATCTATGCATTTGGTTTTTTTGCTTTGATATTCTTCAGGAGTTTTTCGTTTCTTCTGATTGATGTATTTGTTCTTACTATGGCAGAAAACATAACAGCACCAATAATTAGTACAATCATCAGCAGACTAGCACCATACAACAAGAGAGGGCAATACTTTGGAGCATTCCAGGTCATCGCTGGAGTTATCGGGCCGAGTGCACCGGTTATGGGTACGTTTTTTATTCAGTATTTTCCTAGTAATCTGGGTATTCTTTGGATTGTAGTATTAGTGATAAGTTTGTTAATAACAGCAGTTACCCTGTTGTTCTGGGCAAGGATAGTAAAATATCAGGACGATTCTTTGTTAAGTAGCGGGTGAAACCTTTTCTACCTTTAATAAAACAGGTATGGAGAGTGGCAGAAGTATAAGTGAGATTAATCCTAAAGAATACCAAGCTAGTTCTTTGTTTGAAGAGTATATTAGGGAAAATACAAACGCAATCAATGAACCCAACCCAATCTGAAAGGAATTCATAGTCGCAATGCTTAATGGAACAACAGTTTCATCTGTTTCCAGGAGAACTACATAATAATATTCAGCAGAAAATATTGTTATACTGAAAATTCCCTCTGCAAGTGCTATTGCTCCTAATCCTGTAACATCGGCAAAAGGTATCAAAATAACAAGAAGTGATAGAAATATCACAAGACCCCCGGTAACAATAAGCGGCTTATATTTTCTTGCAAAGGGAAGTATGAAAATACCAAGAATTCCTGAGAAAAGTGCAATACTTCCCACCACCCCAGCGTCATTAACCGATCCGGTTCTAAAAAGGGTATAAGGGTTAAGATACTCAACCGCTGTAAAGTTTAATGCCCAATATCCGCCAATCCCCAAAGAAAGCAATAACATTAAAGGGGAAAAGGCTTTAGAAGCAATGCCTTTCATTGTTTTTCTGACAACCCCCGGATTAGGAATCATTGCAAGAGCGATTATGGAAGGAAGTGCCGTTATAATCCCGGCAATATAAAGTGAGGTTTGCCATGGTATGAACCTTCCAAGCTCACCGAAGAGAATGATTCCAAAGCCACCGCCGGCTGCAAATGAGACATTGAACATCGTTATTTTGCCGTCAATATTCTTTTTGTCGATCTGCCCAAGCAAAACTATACCTGAGGAGAAGAAGAATGCTGAGGCGATACCTACAAAGAATCTTGATACGAGGAAGATTATAAAATCTGGAGATAGGGGCGATAGAAACACCGAAATAGACATAATTATCATTCCCCACAGAGCCACATTTCTTGTTCCGATCCTTGAAGCTAAAAATCCTGAAGGGATTTGAAAAATTCCAGCTCCAAGAAGAAAGGACGATAGGATTAGCCCTGATCCAGATGATCCTTCTGCATAAGTTCCGCTGATAGAAGTAAGATAGGGCGACACATTATACCAATTCATTGCATACACAAAACGAAGTATTAGCATAAGTGCAACTGACTGAACCGGCGTCAATTTTTTCATAGGTCCCCTCTTATTTTTTCCGTATTTCCTAAAATGCCAGATCTTATTGCGGAGGCGATCACACTCTTAAAGCCGGAGCCGTATTGGGCTGCCAGTTTCTTCGATTCAGAAAATTTTACATCGAATCCTGCTTCAATGGCACTTTTCCTCAATAAGAACTTTCCGACGCCTTTTGAAATATGCATTTCTCGGGGAAGACCTGCAAAAGAGTCTATTATATCATCATCAAGGTATGGAGTAATA
>JAKAYH010000503.1 GCA_021826835.1 Thermoplasmata archaeon
ATATAAAAATTATGTTTAAAATTAAATTTGTTTATATTCCTGAAAATCAGATTACCTTTAATTTTTTACCGGTTGCTTCAAATGCCTCTACTGCCTTCTTTATGTCCTCACTAGAATGGATGGCAGATGGCATCAGTCTTATCCTTGCTGTCCCCATAGCTACCGTTGGATAAACGATTGGAGATGCAAATATATTTTCCTTCTCATAAAGCATTTTACTGAATTCCACTGTTTTCTTTTCATCTCCAATAACTACCGGAGTGATGGGTGTTTTTGTTGTTGTTAACCTGAATCCATTACCAATAAGACCTTTCTTAAGAATATCAGAATTTTCCCATAATTTCTTTGTCAATGAGTCGTCTCTGCCCATAATTTCAATAGATTTTAAGACAGCGGCAGCATCTCCAGGATTTAGAGCGCTGCTGAATAGAAATGGTCTGGCCCTCTGCCTTAGAAGATCTATGAGGTGTGAATTGCCAGCTACAAAACCCCCCATAGAGCCCAGTGCCTTTGAAAATGTTCCCATTTCCACCTCTACCTTTCCTGCCAGAGAAAAGTGGTCCACTATACCTCTGCCATTTTTACCAAGGACACCTTCCCCATGTGCATCATCCACGTAGCACATTGTATCGTACTTCTCCTTAACCTCTGCTATTTCATCAAGAGGTGCTATATCTCCATCCATACTGAATACACCGTCTGTTATTACAAGCGATCTCTTTCCTTCAGACCTGTGTTCCTTAAGCTGTTTTTCAAGATCTTCTGTATTCATGTGTTGATACACATATCGTTTAGCTGAACTGAGCCTTGTTCCATCTATAATACTTGCATGATTCAGTTCCTCGCTGAATATTACATCTTCCTTCCCCACAAGCACAGGAATAGTCCCCAGATTTGCCAGCAGGCCACCCTGATAAACCAGTGAATCTTCCATGTGCTTAAATTCGGCAAGTTTTTCCTCAAGTTTTCTGTGAATTTCGTCCGTGCCTGCTATGGATCTTACGGCCCCTGCGCCTACTCCAAAACTTTCAATGGCATCTATGGCAGCTTTTTTAACTTCCGGGTGATTTGCAAGTCCAAGATAATTATTGGAACACATATTGAGCACTTTCCTTCCTTCTATTCTAACCCATGCTCCCTGCGGGCTTTCAAGAACTCTTATTGGCACATATCTTCCTGAAGATTTCAAAGATGCGATTTCATCATCTACCCAACTTAGATTTACCATAATGTCATATCCCTACTGACTTTATAATTTTACTTTGTTAATATGATAATCCGTTGACTATTTTAACGGCATATTGATTACCTGACGTGTCTAAAATACTTATGACCGGTTCTGCTGGTCAGGTTGGTGGAGAACTGTTATCTGAGCTTGAAAAGAAATTCTCATCAAATGATATAATCGTTTCTGACATCAATGGATTGGACAGAATTTCCCATAAGTATGAAAAAATTGTTCTTGATGTGAGAAACTATGATCTGCTTAAACAGATAATTAAGGAAAAGGATATAAAATATATATTTCATCTCGCCTCAATTCTTTCAGCCAAGGGGGAAGAAAACCCAAAACTTGCATTTGATGTTAACATGAATGGTACACATAACGTTCTTGCTGCATCTGCAGAACTTGGTGTAGAAAGGGTATTTATACCATCCACAATAGGTGTTTTTGGTCCGGAGGCACAAAAGGATAATACTCCCATATTAAATTCATCAAGACCCAGAACAATGTATGGTATCTCAAAGTTTACTGCAGAATATTTGATGCAATATTATTTTGAACGAAGCAACCTTGATGTAAGGGGGATAAGATACCCTGGGCTGCTTAGCTATAAAACGCCGCCAACAGCAGGTACTACTGATTACGCAGTCGATATGATAATTCATGCTGCAAGGGGAAAAGATTATACATGTTATCTGAAAGACGATGCCATTCTCCCGATGATGTACATGCCGGACGCCATGGAAAATACCATGAGGCTTTTTGATGCACCTCTAAAAAATTTAAGATATCGTGGAGAGTATAACATATCAGCATTCTCTTTTTCGCCAGGTGATTTAGCTGAAGCGATCCGGGAATTCGTTCCTAACTTCACCGTTAAATACAAACCAGATAGCAGGCAAAAGATTGCAGAATCCTGGCCGAGAAGCCTTGATTGCTCAGATGCAGTAAAAGATTGGGGTTTCAATGCCAGATTTACTCTTCGGGAAATGATCAGAGATATGATATCCAACATTAAAGAATGAACTTTTTATGTTAAACCCTTAAGATAAATCTCATTTGAACCTATCTAAAATATCATTATTCAGAAAAGGTCCGCCAACAGTCAAAGATGATATAGGTACCTCTTTTATCTGCCGCTGAGAATCTCTTTCTCTAATTGTAACAATGTCCCGTGAAAGCGTATCATAATCAACAGTTATGCAGTATGGTGTTCCGATTTCATCCTGTCTTGAATATCTTCTTCCAATGGAACCGCTATCATCGAACAGAATTCTGGGTTCAAATTGCCTCATTGCGTTGAAAATCTCCTGGGCCTTCTCTGTGAGGCCATCCTTTTTCTGAAGCGGTAATATTGCCAATACATAAGGCGATATTTCTTGTAGATC
>JAKAYH010000504.1 GCA_021826835.1 Thermoplasmata archaeon
ATCTCTCAAAACCGCCACTGTAGCTCAGTTGGTAGAGCAGCTGATTTGTAATCAGCAGGTCGGGGGATCGAAACCCTCCAGTGGCTTAATTCGTTATTTTCAATGTTGGCAAGGTGTTGCCCACCGTTGTTTTTGATGAGCCCCAAAAATTTACTCTGAAGGAAGCCTGATAAATTCAAGCCCATTTCTTTTGCTGTGTTCCGTAAGTTCTCATCTATTTACAACACCAAGTTTTTCTTAACCATGGTTCGCCTTTGTTTATAAATGAGTTTTTGCCTAATTAAGTTTGTAATTTTGCCTTGTCGGCAGAAATAGCATTTGCAAGGTTTTACACTCAAATATTCATTTATTGCCGAGGAAAGTTGCAAAAAATTGTTGCTGGGTTAATAATTAATCTATAGTGGATTCATAATAACAGATCGGAATTTTCTATCTTCTCGTCTGTTTGAGAATTAATTTATTGAATTTGCCATCTGCTATGGTAAGCATCATGAGTGCACCACACTTTACACATCTGATGTCCGTTTCACCTGTAACCCAATCTCCTTGTGGTCTAATCTCATTTTTACACTCAATACATCTAATCGTTAACTGGCTCCTTGAATATGATTGATAGTCCACATGAGAGCTTGAACCGAAATAAGAAAAGAATGCCAACAATGACACTGGAATGCTGATGAGCCCAATAGTGATAAAAATTAACAAGACTATTCTTAGCCAATATGGAAAATACTCGAATAAGGAGAAACCGTTTAGTAGAGGGATAAGGTTAATAATTCCAGCAGATGAGGGTGGATTGACACCAGTGAACTGGTCAATGAGCAACGTACCCCAGTAAATGGCCAAGAATACGCCATCAAATCCGCCGATTATAATCCAGAAGAACATTTGTAAAAGAAACCAAACGAAAAAGTATAACCCAATTACATCTTCTACTTTATTCCAAAAACGATTGCTGATCTTAATGTTCAGGTTGCCAAATATACTGAATATTTTCATATTTTAGTCCAATGTCATATTCTTTTCACTTGTATTCTTTGCACCCTTATCCCTTTGAGCCTTTTCAAATACCTCTGACCTTTACAGCTGATCAGGTATCACAAGTATTCCCAAGTCAAAGAATCATAACAATAAATTCTATAAATTTGTGTTTATGATAGAACATAGGCCCAGACGACCTTCTTATGCACACCAAATTGTACACTATAAGAGGTGTAGGACTCACAATGTTATTACTCACTACTAAAAATTAACATTAAAATCATAGCCTGATTCTACAATATGCCTATAAAATATTTCACTTTAGAAGTGTGTCTTTCCCAGTATATTGTTGCGGGTTTCAAGTAGGATTTTTAGATTATATAGTTTGAAAAATATAGTCGAGAATAATAAGTTATGGCCGAGTCCAAAGTCGATATTAAAAACAAATCGAAAATTGACCGCCACTGTATCCGTGATAGCACCCTGATGAACACAGCATGTATCCAGTGGACTGACGGCAATCACATGAAACACTTCACTCCCATTGCCCTGGTCTGTCGCAAATGCATGGACTGGAAGTATCTCCCTTACTTTCAGGAAGAAGCCTACAGGCGTGGAAAGACAGTTGCTTCTCTTGATGAAGATGGAAAGGAGCGCGACACCATCATAGTTGATGGTAGAACGATTTCTTTGTCTTCACTTTACTTGAGCAAATTGGAATTCGCTGACCTAATGCGAGAATTGGGACAGCTTAATGACAAGAGGAGAAAGGTCATACTTCGAATAAAAGATGGGGCCGGGAATATTGTCAATTCAGACCCTAATCTTAAAAATGCATTCAAGAAAATGCTGGAGCATTAAATGGATTTTGAAGACATTTATGGAAGTGCTTTAAGGCTCAAAGGACAGCCTGTTTCTGTTGGTTTTACGCCAAAGAAGAGGAGTATCACAAGTGTTTCAATTCCGAAATTCAGGGATGGCCTGTTGGTAAAGCTGAACGGAAGATCATTGGCCTTGATTGACTCCATAGATGGAAGCAGATCAAGGATTCCCCTCGATGAGGTTTTTGACATAAGGAAGATGATCTGAAATGCTTGGAGCAGGCGTTAGCACGCGATTCAATCCGAGAATCTTTGGGACTATGCTTCTGACCATGCTGGGAATCATTCTCGGCATTCTGAAATTTATGAACGTGCTATTGGCAAAGGCACGTCCTTATACTACGAGCTAAATGGAATTATGCTCGCATTTCCCATATTCATTGCCATAGCAATTACATTGATCTTTCATCGGCTTGTGATTGGCTACAAAACGATGATCCTAATGTTCGTGTTTTGGTTGATAATTTCATATCTCATAATAACGCCAGTGGTGCTTGGTGGAGTTTAACCGGATGAGATATAAACTTACAAAATAACAGCAGAAAAACAGGGCGACCAATATAATGTGTTGTGCTGGCCCCTTAAATGATTGGAGAGGATTGACTAATAGTGATATTAATATATTAAATACCATATTGAATGGGGTCTGGGGGAACAATGACCGAACGAAGACGCTGGAAAGCAGAGGAAAAACTTGCCCTGATCAACGAGATAAAGGAGAAGGGGAAGGACATGGAAACACGCA
>JAKAYH010000505.1 GCA_021826835.1 Thermoplasmata archaeon
TCCCTGCAAATACATTATAAGGATGAAGAGTACTGAGAGATATCCAACCGCCTGCAGTGTTGCTGCAAGAAGGGAGAAGGATAATACCCTGTTCCTGAAGGCTTTTAAAACTATTACTGGATCTTTGACGTATCTTTCAACAAGAATGAATGGCACGATCAGTATTATACCGATCAACACAAGCAATATATTTATGAAAGTTACCCCACTTCCTGCTATTTCAACAGCACCGTATGCTATCAGGGATAGGAAAGTTACAAGGAGAATGGTACCTGCATAATCAATTTTAGTCTCCTTCCTCTTGTTATCCTTGATATACATAAATGCAAAAAGAAATCCGATCAGTCCGACCGGGACGTTGATGTAGAATATGTATCTCCATCCGATGAATGTGGTGATTATTCCACCCAGGACTATTCCCAGTGATCCGCCTATGCTCCATCCCATGGATGTGTATCCAAAAGCTTTCCCCCTCTCCATGGGCTCAAAGTGATCTGCAATAATTGCATTGCTATTTCCCTGCAACAATACGGCACCCAGCCCCTGGAACGCTCTTGATCCTATAAGGAAGAACACATTCGGGGATGCTCCTGAAGCAGCAGAACCGATTATGAATATGAGGAAGCCGATGTTGAAAATTCTTCCTCTACCATATATATCGCCAAGCCTGCCAAGCTGCGTCGTGAGGGCTGCCAGCACAAGAAGATAAATCAGTATAACCCAGATTGTATCAAGGAAAGGAGCTTTCAATTGGTCCGTGAGTGTTGGCAATGCCAGAATGACAATAGTAGTATCAATTGCAGACATCAACATCCCGATGAACACGCTAATCAGTATCAGAGTCTTTTTTTCAACCATTTTACTTTACACCCATGGAGTCGAGACACTCCCGCAAGGTCGAGACACCTTAGCGCCTGAGTAAATAAACTTGAATTGGTGATGGATTTATTTCAGGCATTTCACTGATTTCAACAAACTATTTAAGAATTTAATGAGAATTTGATGATAATTAATATACTTAGGATGAACAAAATTGTAACTAAATTTCAGTTATATTACTTTTATATGGTTCTGATTAAGTCACAAAAAGGTCAGCTCAAAAATGTATGAAGATGATTTAAAAAAATTCACTTCAAAAATAAATATCAATCTACCGTATCTACATCATTATTAGAAAATGGTTCGAATTTTAAAGCCATTCTATTTTTCCCTAGTTGTTCTTCACAATAGCGGTAGAGGATGGCTAGATCCATTGATCATTCATTTCAGTTTGTTCATTACAAATGACCTTATGTCCTAGATCGAGCATACCCATCGGGCAGAAATTTTGAAGTTCCAGATATTTCAGTACTTTCCACATATATACATCAGGATTAAGTTCAGGAGAATATGCTGGAATTCTCCCTGTAATCAACCTCTCATGGTTTGTTTCAAAGTTTTGTTTCACAAACCTTCTCATGCGTATTGTTCTATTATTCCAGAACGTGTGAAGGAATCAATGTATTTCCGAAGGGAGCTCATCCGGGAAACCGATTATATCATCCCAGTCCATGCATCCCTCCTTTGTCATTAAATATAAATTTCCCTTGGGTGTTTCAGCTGATGTTGTTAAGATACGATCCATGTTTTCCTTTCTGTGACCATGTCTTCTTCACTTTTTGACTGCTCTGCACTCATGATTCGTTGATATGGCAACTTTTTTCATGTTTTTCTTAATTATTTCGAAACCCTGTTTCCATTTCCATCCCTGAATCTCAGCCTTATCTCTGGACCCATGTTTGATCATGCAGGTAACCATTGTTACCATATTAAAGCATAATATGGCAATCTTACAGATATTAATCACTCCAAAGAGTGGTGGTAATTCCAATCAAGTAAAAGAGTGGCTCTAACTTTATTATATTGAACATTATAGCTTTAGGTGGAGATTTCCAAGCAACTTGCGAAGATCAGGACATTCTACAGGGATGAACTCACTGACATGGAATTCTACAGGAAACTCTCTGAACGCGTTTCCGATGATCGTTTAAGTAAGGAACTTTTTAGGCTTTCTTCTGTTGAAGAAAAGCATTCAAAATTCTGGAAAGATTTCCTCGAGCGTAATGGAATTTCTACGGTCCATATTAAGCCAAAGAGGCTCAAAATCCGCATGTTTTTAATATTTCATATTTTTCTTGGGTCTGGAATTACTGTAAAGTTAATGGAACATGGTGAAGCAAAGGCAGTGGCAAAATACAGGTCGTTTGCTGAAGCCTCCCATGACAACAAAGGGTTAGAGACTGACATTGAAGGAATAATCGAAGATGAAATTAAGCATGAGGATATCTTCAGTTATTCATTTGAGGAAAGCGAGATACTTGTTTCACGGAACAGAGACATTGTCCTTGGGATGAGTGATGGGCTTGTAGAAGTTCTAGCTGCACTCGCAGGATTAACCGCACTGATAACGGATCATTTTTACATAGCCCTTGGCGGCCTCGTAGTTGCAATAAGCGGGGCAATCAGTATGAGTATCGGAGCATACCTTTCTGCTGACTCCGAATCAAAGTACAGGATTTCGATGGTAAAACGTCGAGCGATACCCGGGAATCAATAGATC
>JAKAYH010000506.1 GCA_021826835.1 Thermoplasmata archaeon
TTGATGAGTTGAACGCCAATCTTGACCCTTCAAGGAGAATTGTTCTTTCCACTGAGATTGCAATGATGAAGAAGAATGGCAAATCATTTCTCATATCCACACACATTATAGATGAACTCATTTCAATAGTTGATCGCACAATTATTATGTCAAAGGGCTCCGTTAAAAAGTCTTTGATCAATAAACCGGGTGAGAGCGGAAACCAGTTCTCTCTATACATATCATCCACCAATTCAGATATGCTTATGGACTCACTCAATGCCTTAAACCCAAAAAGATATGGCGATTTTGTAGTTGTGGATGGTCATAACATAGCTTCTATTATGAAAATTCTCAATGATGTGGAACGTGAATCTCTAATCTCTGCCTTTTCTTATCCGAGGATGACATTCGATGAATAGGAAGCTTCTGGACTTTGTCTTTAACGATACTGACCCATTTTTTATCAGGGAAATTCTAATCGTTTTCATAGGATACATAAGTGTAAGTGCATTCTTCAGCCCTTTTACATTTTACAGTAGCAATACAGGACACTTCCTTGGATCAATAGCTAATGCAGTATCTATAGCTTCACTACTCTATGCTTCCATAGTTTCCGGTTTTTTTGCCAGAAATATTGAAAAGGGATCCATAGGTCATTTAATGACATTGCCAATTAATAGAAGAAACCTTGTTATTCAATACATTTTACAGGCCACGTTTGTGACATCCATTTTCTTTTTGATCCCTGTAGCTTTTATTGAATATCTCTCACTGTCTAATTTGAACTTATATACCTTAGCTTTTGCCTTTGTAACTTCTCTGATTTTCCTTCTTCTTTACAATTCAACTGGTTTCATGATTGCCTCAGTCACAAAGAGCTCGGTGTTTACCACAATGTCTGTATTCATATTCTACTTCTTGCTTAATGGATATTCTAATCAAATAGATCCAACATCAAATACAGTTCAGTTTATGCTAATGGGCTTTGGATATTTTCTCGATCATCAGAGCTATAATTTTTCCTTAATCATTTCCTTAATTATGGTACTAATTGCAGGCATAATAGTTATGATGATGGTATATCCCGTAATCTACAGAAGAGGTCTAAAGAACGGGCGTTAGTCATGAAAAGAAAAATAGTGTTTAGACTTTTAGTGGTATTCTTTGTCATTTTCTTAATGGCATCGATATCATATTACAATGTGTGGGTTAAAGGTGACCAGAATTACATTATCCACTCATCGAAAAATTACGTATACCTTAAGAATCAGACAGAAAAAAAAGGTATTGTATCAGAGTATAATAGGTCCGCGAACTTTGTAACGTATGGCACCGGCATTCAAATTAATGCATATTTTTATCCGCTTTCATCGTACAGCAATGTCACAATGCTCGGTTTCGTTCAATTGATTTCCTGCAATTCAGATCAGGAAGGAAGAATAATTGACAATGCTACTGTAACAAATACAACAAATTCAGTAGCACTTTGCTTTAATGTACCATCTGGAAATTACAAGGTCATATCCTTCGTCGACTATTACTTTTATGGGATTAACAACACTACCCTATCGAAAATAGAGATAAGCAGACCCGGCAACTCAGGAATAGTTTCAGTTTTACTTCCATTCCCAGAGACTTTATTCATATCACTAGTGCTTTCCGGAATTCCCACGGTAGTATTATTTACCATCTCAATAATAATAAGAAAAGACCGTTATCATTTATTTGATTGATAATCGATGTTGGTTCTCTTCAACATAGGAGACATAGTATCAAAATAGTCTTAGATTTTAATCGATTCAATCCATATCTACAATTCCCTTGAAGGTAAATTTTCAATGACCTTTTCTGGATGCATTTCAATGAGCGTTTACGAGATCATATCACCGTAGGTATGTATCCATAATACATATCCAGTGCGAAACGATATTTTACAAACTCATCCATAGTCTTTGATCATTTTCATGTCATAAAGATGATTAATGATACGCTTGCTGGGATAAGAAGAAAAGAGGCAAGAGAGAATGAGATCCTGAAACCCACAAGATACCACTGGCTGAAGAATTATTCTGATCTGTCGGAAAAGGAAAGAGAACGTGTCATGTCAGTGAAATCCCTTGATCTTCAGACATCACATGCTTATCATTTCAAGATTGCACTCCAGGGATTGTGGGAAGTGAATGTATCCATTGCTTAGGATTATCTGAGGAAATGGATATCATATGCATTAAGGTCACGTCTGCCGGATATAATCAGGCTGGGAAAGACAATGAACAGACACATTGATGGTATACTGGAGGCAATGAGATCAGGAATAAATTCTGCTGTTGTTGAAGGCCTCAACAACAAAACCGGAACAGCATTCAAGCGATCAAGTGAATTCAAGGCAAAGGAATACAGAGACACGATGATCTATCTGGTGGCAGGAGGATTAAGGTTGCCCTCAATGGGTTAATGAGATCCAGTTACATGAAAATAAACTCCAATCCTTATTCAAGTATGTTTGGTTTAAACAAGATATATTACAGTGAAATAAAAATCAGGATTGGTCTTGATCAATTATTACATTAAAGAGATGAGGCATTACTTATTCTTTCCGATTAGATGTTCCCTT
>JAKAYH010000507.1 GCA_021826835.1 Thermoplasmata archaeon
AGCACATTATGTATTATTCAGGAAATTGGAATGAGTCTTGCCATTGGTGTCCTCGTAGATACATTCATAACTTGGCCATTCTTTGTTCCCGCAGTGATGCTTATGTTGAAAAAATATAACTGGTGGCCATCCAAAATTGGAGGAAACAAGCAATGAATATATAATATTCATTCCACTTATCCATTTATTCAAGATTTTTTGGTGAAATTGATTGGATAGCAAAAAGAGAGCTTTAATAATCGGAAGTGGAATATTAGGAAATACTATTGCTTTCTGGATTTCTGGAAACCCAAAGGTCGATGTAACTGTTATGGAAAAAGAAGCAGATACTTCCCTTCATACAACATCTAGAAATACAGGTATGATCCACAGACCTTTTTATATGAATCCCGAAAAAAAAGCTATTTTGGCAAAATCAGCATCCATATCCTATCATCTATGGAAGACGTTTGCAAGGGATTTCAATATGCCATGGAATGAAGTTGGTACATTGGAAGTGGCAAAAAATGAACCACAGGTAAAAACACTGGAAAAGTACTCGAAATGGGCAATTAAGAACGGATTGGAAGAAAAAGACATTGTCCTTCTCAATAAAGAGGAGGTCAATAATCTTGAAAAAAACGTTATTGCTCCCGGTGGTATTCTTTCCAGGACTGAT
The DNA here is from genome assembly GCA_021826835.1 of Thermoplasmata archaeon. The sequence goes on from JAKAYH010000507.1 coordinate 659, forward strand.
ACATCTACAGATTATGGGATTCTTTCAAGAAAAATATCAGAGATCAACAGAAAGAATGGGGTCAAATATCTGTTTAACGCAAACGTTAGGCGTATTGAAGATGAAAGGCAGTATATTGTGTATTCAGTTAATGGCTCAGAGAAGGAAGAGAAAATGAACTATGACCTCATTATAAATGCTGCAGGTAACAGGTCAATAGATCTGGCTCATCAGGTAGGTATCCACAAAGATATTTCCATTCTTTACTTCAGGGGAGAATATTGGAAAGTCGATAAAGACCTCAAAGGTTTCGTAGAGCGAAATATCTATTCGGTCGCAGATAACCCTGAATTTCCATTCCTTGATCCACATTTAATTATAAGGCCGGATGGTTCCCTGGAAATAGGTCCAAATGCTGTACCCGTAGGAGGGCCATATTCATATCGTGAAGGGAAGACGAAGAGTTTTCAGATTTTGCCATTACTCAAAAGGCCTCTTTCTCCAAAACTGAGCCTTTTCTTCAATTCTCAATTCTTGAATCTTGCAATGGGTGAATGGGCATCATCCATCAGTCAGAAAAAAATGATTCAAAGGATCAATTCGTTTATCCCCGGAATGGATTACAGAAAAGCAAGGACAAGAGGATTCTCAGGTATAAGGGGATCCCTTGTTGATAAGAATGGGTTCGTTCCCGAAACAATTGTGAGAACTACTGGGACATCAATTCATATTTTAAACTATAATTCACCGGGGGCAACAGGGGCACCGTATTTCTCATATTTGTTAATGAAATCTATACAAAAAAATGGTTTACTTGGAGAGGATAAATATGATTTCCATAATTCACACAATATTTGGGAAAACGTAAATGAATTAGAATATGGACCAGAATTACTACTTTTCTGATTCTACATATTTCATTCACTTGATTTCATTTCTTATTTTCGGATGTTCCAAGGAGATACATTGAGAATCCTAGAGCCCATATGAGATTTGGAATAACTATGAGTCTTTCCATGCCACCCTCACCCAATCCAAGGTGAATTTTTCCAATGAACAAGATTAAGGCTATTAGCCCAACACTTCCCAGAAACGCCCAAAACGCAGATATGAGATTTTTATTTCTATATAGGACTGCATAAGATGCCAAAGAGGAAAATAAAAATGCAAAAAGTGCAAAAATAAGATGTAAAGTTCCTATGTAATTCTCATTAATTATTCCCACTCCGGTAGAGCCAATTCCAGCAAGTATTAGAAAAATCATCAGCGGAAATGAATATTCCTTAAGCATTAAACCTGATAATATGAGTAATAAGCCCAGAACAATTATTGTTCCAGAGAAAACCCACCAATAGGGAGTATATGCAGGAACGCCAAGGTGGCTAATTGTATTGGAATGTATTGAATAGTTCGGCGCAAGAAACCCTGCTATATTTAAAAAAATTATAAACTGGGCCACTGCAATGAATAACACATATGCCACTATCTTAATATCTCGTTTAAAAAATTCCATAGTCAGATATTAATTTTATAGTATAAATATTTATGGAGGCATTTAAGTGTAAATGTGGTTTTTCCCTAATTATAAGCAAAATCAAACTGTTAAATATCAATAAATATACTTAAGAAATCATGATCAATGAATAAGGCACTATTTATGGACAGGGATGGAACAATCAATGTAGATTGCCCATATTGCAGTAAGCCTGAACAAATTAGAATTTACAAGGATGCAATTGATTTAATTAGAAGTTATAGAAAATTTGGTTTTTTAGTGATAGTTGTTAGTAATCAGTCCGGAATCGGTAGAAAATTATTCACAGAGGAAGATGTTTTTAAATTCAACGAAGCTTTAAACAATTGTTTAAAAAAATTTGACGCAGGTATAGATAAATTTTATTTTTGTCCTCACACACCTGAGGATAATTGCAGTTGCAGAAAACCTGGAGAC
>JAKAYH010000032.1 GCA_021826835.1 Thermoplasmata archaeon
ACCCCCGCAATTATAAGGCTCCTGGTTGTCAGGATGGCTGTGCTTCAATAGAGCCATGATTATTCAATCATGGAAACCTTTTACAATCCTTACTCTTTTTACAATCAATAATAGCTTCAATAGAGCCATGATTATTCAATCATGGAAACAGTTCAAGGACCATCCAACCAGGCTGAGGAATCTCCAGCTTCAATAGAGCCATGATTATTCAATCATGGAAACCGCTTGTTAATGAAATTATAAACCCAAGATGGTATAGCTTTAATAGAGCCATGATTATTCAATCATGGAAACTAATTGAATATTGAGGCGTCCGCGCTCATAAAATCGCTTCAATAGAGCCATGATTATTCAATCATGGAAACATTTGAGAATCCTCCGAAAAATTGAATGATTGTCTCGCTTCAATAGAGCCATGATTATTCAATCATGGAAACAGCAGCAGCAAGCAGCCACTTCTCGGGGGATGAAGAGCTTCAATAGAGCCATGATTATTCAATCATGGAAACTTGATCTGTGTGCCAGAACTGGGATTGGCAATCCTGTTGCTTCAATAGAGCCATGATTATTCAATCATGGAAACGAAAAAGAGAAGATAATACTTACTCTTGACGATATTAGCTTCAATAGAGCCATGATTATTCAATCATGGAAACCTGGTCGAGGAGCTCAAGTAAGTGCTGGCAGTCATCGCTTCAATAGAGCCATGATTATTCAATCATGGAAACGTCAGGCCAAATTCCTCCTAAATCAGGAGAAAGAAGGCTTCAATAGAGCCATGATTATTCAATCATGGAAACACATTGCAACATTGTATAGGTTCGTTGTCGATGACGTGCTTCAATAGAGCCATGATTATTCAATCATGGAAACCATACTTCTACTAATGACACTACGAGTAATAAATAATGCTTCAATAGAGCCATGATTATTCAATCATGGAAACGAGGTGTTTTATGAGACACCAGGACAAGTTAGAGGAGCTTCAATAGAGCCATGATTATTCAATCATGGAAACTATGTATATGGAGATGTGCCGCCTGAGATTGTGGTTGGCTTCAATAGAGCCATGATTATTCAATCATGGAAACTAAATCTGGTTTCAGGATTATAATGAGCTTTACAAGGGCTTCAATAGAGCCATGATTATTCAATCATGGAAACTTGGGATAGATATAAAGGATAACTTATGGCTTGATTTGCTTCAATAGAGCCATGATTATTCAATCATGGAAACTTCTTTCCTTTATTTTAGATTCGGTCATTTTTCTTTAGCTTCAATAGAGCCATGATTATTCAATCATGGAAACGTTCTTAGACCAGATGCTCCTGAAGCAATGGCTGTTAGCTTCAATAGAGCCATGATTATTCAATCATGGAAACAGCATTATAGCAATGAATCCCAGGACTGTTAGCGATTGCTTCAATAGAGCCATGATTATTCAATCATGGAAACGCTGCATTGTGAACAGTATATCTCTTTCCTCCGTTGAGCTTCAATAGAGCCATGATTATTCAATCATGGAAACACCGTTGAAAGAATTACTACTTGAAGCATTTACAATCGCTTCAATAGAGCCATGATTATTCAATCATGGAAACCCGACTGGATGTATTCCGACAATGAATATTTGAATCCTGAGCTTCAATAGAGCCATGATTATTCAATCATGGAAATTTATAGTTTGAGAATTAGTTAAATTTTCTACACATGCTTCAATAGAGCCATGATTATTCAATCATGGAAACACCAATAAAACTTTTTGACTTGGAAGTAATGTTAAGGCTTCAATAGAGCCATGATTATTCAATCATGGAAACCAGATACCGAGCAAAGAACCTTCTGGCTCTATGTGCTGAGCTTCAATAGAGCCATGATTATTCAATCATGGAAACGGTATATATGATTAGTATTTGTATAAAGTTTACTTTTGCAGCTAAAACTTCAAATATTGATACGTGATAATTTATTTTTGCGAGAGAATGGCCATATTCTGTGGAACAAGAGTAAGATGTGGAAAGCTACCCATTAGAATAATCCATCATAAACCGTGAATTACCAAGATCGAGAGGGACATGAAGTATTATCAAACGTTCGCCTCTCGCAAAAAGGCAGTGATGTTAACGATCAGGATGAGATCCAATTCTCCACCTCCTGCCAAAGGCAGTGTTTTTCATCAAAACCGATTGGTAAATTAGGATAAATTCAAGCTTTATATAATGATTGCTCCACGATCCTCAAACTTTTTTACCTTCCCTATTGACATTATCTTATCTTGATATTTTGAACTGGAATTTCCAAGGTCAAAAATAAGGACACTATCCTCAGAATGATTTAATATGTGAGAAAGCTCAGAGATCATAATAATCTTTTCTTTATCGGATAGATCACAAATAAAGACAGAATACTGCAGTGCATCTCCATAGCCCTTCATTTTCTTGTATATCTGTCCTAATCTTTTTTGATCTGTTATATCATAGGATACCAAATATTTTCTTCTCATGTTTCACCTGGTTGTAAAAACTGGATAATGTTTTATTTCCCCGTTTAGGTACCTAGCAAGCATTCTTGCCTGAACCTCAAAAACTCTTCTATAGCTAACAGAATATTTGAACAGTGGATGACTGATTAGGTCATCAAGCCTTCTTTCATATGCCCTTATTGTTTTTTTCCTCCCATTAGATGTTAAGGCAACTGAATTCCCCCTCCGAATAAAGTCATCCTTGTTTATTTCGTTGCTATTAAGTGCTGTAATTACAACAGAGTCACAGATTATTGGTCTGAACTCTTCCATCAAATCCAATGCAAGTGCAGGTTTTCCATATTTTGGTTTGTGCAAAAATCCCAGATAAGGATCAAATCCAACAGTTGCTGCAATAATAGTCATGTCCTTTGCAAGAATAGAGTATAGATAAGAAAGAATTGCGTTTACTGGATCCTTCGGTGGTCTCCTATTTCTGCTATTAAAATTGAAATCTGCATGATTTTCAGAACTCTTTAACATTTTAGTGAAATTACTGAAATAAATTCTGGCAGCAAGTCCCTCTATTCCCAGTAGTTCACCCAAATTCTTCGATGTTAAAATTTTTCTTGAGAGTTCACTTAAATTTTCAAGTGTTTCAGATTTGATATCCTTTCCGTTTCTTCTAAGCATTGTTCTAGAATTCTTTATTTTTCCTGTAATGAATCCTTTTGCAATTTCTAGTGACTTTTCATTCTGCGATGCTGTATCGAACTGTTTTATTCTGAGATCTATATTGTTGCCAGAGATTCCATTTGTCATACCTGTAAACCATCCACCTGATGAAAAATAGCATATAGGAATGTTCCTGTTACATAGCTCTTTTATTGCCTGCGTTGAAATCTGGACATTGCCAAATATGGACACACTTGAAATTTCCATTATTCTGTAACTTCCGATTGTTACATTATCCTTTTTGGCTACCAGTTCCTCTCCCTTTTTAGATATATAAGCTCCCTGTTCCCCTACATAGAATGGATAACTATCCGATCTTGCTGGAAATAATCTCCTTATTTCATCTCCCGATTTTTCAGATTTTTCCATTTTTAAGGAAAGTGTTTCATCCGGCAGGCAGATTGAAACTAAGGAGCATTTAATGCACTTTGGACTATCTACTAGTGGATCAGGTATAATTTTTTTAGTTTTAAGATCTCTTGCCTGTTTTATAATATTTTTTGCCCACTCAATTGTAGCATCATCTATTTTGAGATTTATTTTTTTATTAGATTCTGCATAATATACTGTGGCCTCGCTGCATTTGTAACCGTTTTCAATAAGTATCATTGCTTGGACGGTCACTTGTAATTTATCTGAATCCCAAATTCCACCATTGCTTTCGTTCGGTCTCCCTTTTTTATATTCCACAGGCTTGACCTCTCCTCCATTTCCTTCGATCAGATCAATCTTTGCAACTATTTGTTCGATCTCGGAGGATAATGTAACTGATGTTGCATGTATTCTATCATTTGCATTGCTAAATTGGTCGGAATCTGGTAATTCACCACTCTCTTTATCAACTCTCTGGTGTTTAATTCTTCCCTCTATTGTGTCAGAAGAATCTTCGAAATATCCCTCTATGTATTCAAGATAAAATAATCTAGGACAGTATACAAATTCATTTATCATTCTGAGGGGTATGTAGTCTATATTTTCTTCTTCATTACTCCTTGTCACCTTCCCTTACCTCCTTAACCGGCATGAATGTACCAAGTCCAAAATGGGCTCCATATCCTACAGAGAAAGGGCCAGGAACATAATCTTCAAAAACAACTTCAAATCCGTATCCCAGATTAACTGGATCATTTTTTCTATTTCTTCTAAAATCTAGCCAGTAATAACTGTGACCATTTTTTGATGATTTATTTAGAAGCTTAAATGATACTGGTTTTGGTAATCCATGATTTGCAAATTCATGGTTCAGTTCATTGCATAACCACTGATAATAATCACCCCTTCCTTTTCTATAATGCCTTGTTAATACCACAGGGGTGATACTTTTGAATCTTTTTGATTTCTGTATGACACTTATTTCGTTATCTTCGCCCCACTCTTTCGGAATGAGTTTAATATCTGGTCTTCCATTTGATTGCCAGATGGATCTTGTGCGATCGAGCGCGAGCAGTTCCTTCTGTGTGAAATATTCTTTGTTTCTTATTAATATATGACTTATTCGTCCATTATTATTCAGATCAAGGGGAAGGATAAAAATATGCCTATGGCCCTTAGAAATAGAACCATCAGGATTTATTCCGCTTAAATTTACTGATCTACCATTATTAGACATTTTTCCATAAATGCCATTAATTTTCTTATGTATTCTTTCTGCTATGATTAATGAATCTGTTGCCATTGGTGGAACCTTGGAATCTATTGAATAAAGAAAATTTTTAACTTTAAGTCTTCCTGCCAACGACTTTTTGCTTTTGTCTTCTTTTATTTCTGGATTTTCAATTAAGTAATATGTAAATTCCAATGCATATGGCGAACTTATTCCCTTATAAATTATATCAGAAGTTTTAAGCATTAGTGCATCAAACCACTCAGTTTTTTCATATTTATAATTTTTTTTCGCGATTGGAATTGCAACCTTGACTTTTTCCTTGTTACCATCAAAGTAATTTAAATCTTGTAAAGGCTCAACATTTATTTTGTCTCCAAATTCTTTAAAATCCTTTAGAGTTTCAATTTTAACCCATGAATCGCTTCTGCCCAGGTAATTTATTAGTGATAATATCTCTTCCAATTTTTGCACTTCTATTTCTGTAAATTCTACGTTCTTCCAGATAACATATATTTGATCCTCAGGATTGATACTTATAAAGCCATCATATATAAGCTGCTTTTTAGTGATCTCTTTTGAATTTTGACTCATATAACTGAGTATTACTCCTTCAGTGAACCTGGGTGTACTAAATAGCGGAGGGTTTTCAGATAATTTTTCAATTATCGTTTGCAGGATATCAATATCCCAGGATGGGCGCTTTCTAAGCCATGAATCAATGATTGCTCTTACTATTCTATACGGCGATGGAGGGAATTCTGGGATGCCCTCATTGACGTTTCTCCCCCAGGGGGTAGAATGGTATCTACCTGATAATAGTGTTATTTTGAAGGCTATCATAAAGCATCATTTATTCATCTTCTAATGTATCATCTTCATTTTCTTTATCTATATTCTCCTCGCTATTATTTGGCTTTTCCCCCTCTTTTTTCCATTTTGCCTTGACCTGCAGTTTTGTAACAGGAGGAGTGCTGAAACTATGTTCACATTTTTTGATGAGGTCGCTGAGGATTTCCATTATTTCTTTTTCCTCTGGAAATTCTACATATTCGTCTTTTTCTATATTAATTACAATATTGCTATCAACCATCAGATCGCATGCAGTCCTAAGTCTGAGAGAACTGTCAAGAAATTTTCTTATCTTCAACATACAGAGAAAGAACACCAACTTTGTCTCATTCTCTCCAAGCTCATAACTTTTCAGAAGAGACGTATCTATATTGAAATAGGCATTTATACTCTCTGCAGTAAACTCAGTCCTGTGATAGGGGACGTTTCCATACACATCTTTTGTAATTTCATTTGTCCTCAGTTTTCCTGTTGGGTCTATTGGATTATTTTTAACCCCTCCAGTGGAAACTTCCCTTATATTTTCAGCTTCTATAAAAGAGCTTAGAATTCTTGGTAGTTTTAACCTGCCATCTTCAAGATTTGCCATAAAAACTCCGTGAATTAAGGAATTAACATCGTATTTAAAGACTGCCTTTGCCACCTTTTTCCAGTTCATAGGCTGACCTTTGAAATACGAGGCTTCCTTCTTTAATTCTTCCCTGAAGTTTTTATCTGATATTATGTAAGGCGAGTTCATTCTATGTGCCTCGATGAGAGATGATGTAAATTTTAACTCTCCATCAGCTGATAGTTCAGATACTATATATGAAATTCCCTTCAGACTTTCTATCACATTGTATCCATCTGCACCAATTATAGTTGATTCGAGCCGATTGGCCATGGATTGGGCGCTTTCTACTAGAACCATCCTTGTTCCGTCTGGTCTTTGAAACTCAGCTGCACCTATTTCTGGAAACCCTGTTGGCTGAAACCTATCACCTTGTGTTGGCTTGAGCTTAACATCCATTAACAGCCTTGGCTCTTCAATCAATATTTTATAATCGAATTTTTTATTTATCATTGACCTCAACTTTCCTTAAAACCATACTCTTTAACTCCTTAAAATCTTTTTCCCTTAATGGAAATAGTAGAGAAGCCACATACCTTTTATCCATAGGCTTATCATTATCTATCTTTATAGGAAATACGTTTTGTTTCAACATCTGAATATTCACCAATCTAAATGTTTCTCTAGATTTGCCGGATAAGAGCAGATTTATCAGATTCCTGTCTGGATTAAAAATAACCTTTGAGTTTTGAGAAAATTGCTCCGGAGAAAGATATAGCCTTACCAATGCCCAGAGCCTATCTATTGGATAATCAAAGGATGAGTTTATTGAAATATAGTCATTCATTTCCATTATGTTTTGTGATGACTTGTTATCGTCCCATCTAATTAATGAAAATGCAAACAATAGTTCTTCAATGCATCTTTCATCTATTTCGCCATTTATAAATTTCATCACATCATTAAGACTTAATTTGATCCTAGAAAAGAAGGGGAGAGTAGAATTTTTGTTTGATTGAGCCTCGGTCAATCTCTTTATTAGTGTATTTATCAATTTTTCTGTAAGGTTAGCTCCAGTCCACGAAAACTGACCTATATTATCATCCCATTTTCTGTCATCCTGAAGACTTGTCCCTTCAATATTTGACCGAAATGACCCAACCTTTTCTGTTCTCCCTATTGAAGAAAGGGAAAGAGCTATCCTAAACTCGCTACTCTTATCATCGGATTTATTTATCCAGTTTGTACTCAGTCCAAACAATGGCCTGAGTTTCTGCCCTCCCTTATTTTCATATTTACCCCTAACTCTGGAAAAAGACATTTCTGCCCTTCCAATGGCCCTTAGCAATCGTACAGCAGTTAGGGGATTCCCGTTATTTAGAAGATCATATGTGGATTCATACATATTTCTTTTTATGGATTCATATATTTGAGGCAGGGTTTTTCCCGTCCCCTGAATTACTTTCAGATTTTGTTCAAATGTCCGATATACGAAGTCCAGATCTTCAATTAAATTTACATATTTGCTATATTTAACTCTATGCAGGCCAGATGGCAACGCTATATATGACTGACCCCTTCTTACAAGAAAACAATATCTCAGGAATCCAGTTATGCCCCTATCCACTCCTAGGGAATTTATGGCTTGAAAGAAGTCCAGTCCCTTTTTCACAACTTTTCCCCTCAAGGCTACCCTTCCTTCCTTGAATAGCGACTTTAGTTCGTCCGCGTATGCATAGTTATTCCATATTGGTGCCCATATTTCCAACGATTTCTTGAAATCCGAAACGTTTGAAGACTCATATCCGTAAGGAGAGTATGAGACAGTGAATGGTGTAACGATTTTTGTTTCTCTAATGGCATTCCTTCTTCCTATGGAATTGCTCCAGATAAGAATTCCTTCCATCATAAGAATAATGTCCCATGGATTTATTTTAACGATTTTTGTTTCTATTTCATTACCCTGATTGAAACCTCCAGCTTTTCCTGGATCAAATTTGCCAACGGCCGATTCCTGTAATTTATCGGTTAAGTCTCCAAATAGTGAATTTCTCAGTAATTCAGTACTTGAATTTGTCTTGTTTACAAACACCTTAGTTAGAGAAGCTATAAACAGACTTGAGTAATCCAACCTGCCTTCGTTTCCACCGCTACCAGACAACGGAGGGAAAACGGGTTTCCCTTCTGCGTTGACGAGTATGGATGCATCGATCCACTCTAGATACCTTTCATTTATAGTATCCCTTAATTTTGTCACAATTTTACTTTTGTATTCATCCCTCATAATTTGATAAAAATCATTATTCAATTTTCCAATCTCTTTAATTTCTGACTTTAACTTAGAATTTCCAACCGCACTTAAAGTTTCTATGCTCTCTTTATCTATTTTGTCTGAATTCTCTAATTCTGTAATTATTTTCCCCTTAAGTTTCTTTATCTTTTCTATTTCCTTGTTTTTCCCTTTCTCAGTGAACTTTTCAATTAAGTCCTCTAGAGTTAGGGGTGAACCAAAAATCTCTGGAAATGATTTTCCAAGTGTTTCTTTAATCAACTTGTAGGTAGAAATGAAGTCACAAAATCTTTTATCTCCGAGATTTAAAATTTTATTTATGTTTTCTTTTGCTTCAGAGTCATTAGGATAAAAGCCACTTCCACCGTTCCAAGGAGACATTATTGGGGACGGGCTATATTCTTCTGAAAAAAATCTAATTAATTCATCTTGCTCACACTTAGTTTTTATTACTAAGTGATTATTCTCCCACTTGCACATTACTTCTTCATCTTTCTGCTCAGAAAGTATTTTGAATATGCCCAAAGCTTTTAAGTAGGAACTGAGGGGCTCTGTCTGACAGCCATATAATTTATGTTCCATTATAAACCACCACTTGCCCTTTGATCTGCAGCCCTCAATAGAGATTCCAAATAAGCTAACCTAAAAATGCCTATTTCTTTATCTTTAACCATATTTAAAACGGTCTGTACCCAGCTTTTTTTCATAGATTCTGAGCCCAGTTCCATTAAATCCAGATCTAGAATGACATTATTAATTGTAACGTTAGGGAGATTTACTTTTTTTATTTTATCTCCATCCCATACACCCTTTGCAAATCTTATTTTCTCATCTGTAGGTATTTTTTCTCCTGGCATAGACCTGATAGATGTCCTAATTTTTCCGTGATGAGATAGTGCAAGAAAAATTGCAAGAGGGTCAACTCCATTTTGAATCGCTATTAGAGCTGAGGCTAGCTCATGACGGAAGTACTTTCTTCCACCTTCTGGATGGTTTATCCATTTATCATAGGGAGCTTTTGCTATCTGGTTTTCTTCGATCTCTTTTGGAACCCCTTCAAGTTTATTAATTTTTGATTGAAATGCTGGATGTGCCTTGCCTACATCATGCCATAGGGCTCCCTTTAGAAGAGCATCCTCAAATTTTTTCGAATTTTGAGGAATACCTATAACCTTTACTATATCACGACATTTGTTGACTACTTCTTCCGTATGCTCGTAAATTGACTTCCATGGAAATTGTGACGGATTATCGTCATTAAAACTACATGTTTCTCTTGTGTTTCCTGAACTTTGATTTTTTGCAACAATAGGAACCTCGTTTTTATCTTTTAGAGACCAGCCCATCACCTCAGAATAATGCCCCTTTTTTGAGTCTAGCATCACTATCTGGCCATGATATAGCCTTTCTCCCTTCATGAGCATGTTCCATCCTCCATTTATCCAGTCCCATTTATACAATCTTTCATCCTTAGAATTTTTCAATAGTTCATTTAACTCGTTTAGTGGAACAGGGCAAAGTTCATCCCTTTCCGGTAAATTCTCCTTTTTTAAATTTTCCCGATCTAAATCACGCCAGAAAACTGAAACATGCCTTTCGTCAGAATTTCTTACAAATCTTGAGATATCTATATCATAATCGGTTAGATCGGGTGATGTGTCAAATAGTTCTAAAATATCTTTTCTTCTAAGGGATCCATCATTTCTGATTTCAAAGTCAAAACCGTTAATACCTGATAATGAGAACTGTTTTCCATCGATCTCCTTAAGGAATTTTCTGGACTTCTCAATTTCTATTGTTTCATATGGGGCTGACATAGTTCTACCTTTCTTATCAACAGGATCAACCCAGAAAATATCTGACTGATCATATTCTCCAGATCGGTTACATCTTCCAAATCTCTGTACAAGTGATTGCAAGGGTGCAATTTCTGTGAACAAAGTTCTGCATGAAATATCAACCCCTGCTTCAATTACCTGAGTTGTTATTATTATACTGTCGTTGCTTTCGATATCATTTACTATTTTTTGAATAATTTTTTCTTTATCCACTGGCCTAAATTGTGAGTGCAAAAGCAAAATATCAGGTACCCTTATGTGTTCTGTATTTCTTCGTTTGGATAATAATTTCTGAATGTTTTGGAATAAAGTTTTGGCTCTTTCCACGGTATTTACTATTACAATGGTTCTAGAGTCTGTCTTGTGATTTTCAATTATTTCTATTGCAAGTTCATAACTTTCTAATGCATTATTCTTTGAAGCCGTCACCATTTTAGTTGAATTTATTATTTTATTTATTTTTATATTTTCTTTGTCATCCTTGGACAGTGTTAATATTTCTTCATCTGATATATTCCCTTTAAAGTCCACAGTGTAAAACCACTGCTTGTTTAAGGTAGCGCTCATCCATATTGAGTGGGCTTCCTTGATCATTCCAAAATAATTTCTATGAGAATCTAGTTGAATGCTTGTAGTTAATCCTGAACCCATTAGTTGAATTTCGTCTAACACCCACAGAGTGTCATTATTCAATAATCCAAACTGGATTGGCCATCTATATCTGCTTATTCCATATCCCCTGTTCAGAGCTCTAGACAGCAGCATATCCTGTGTTCCTACTATTATCATATTACTTTCTGGAAAAATATCCCATGGAATGGTCTCTTCTCCTCCCATTAGTGTAACTACGGAAATTTTCCCCTTTTTCGTGAAATCCGGGGTGTATTTAATTATCTTTGAATGATTTATCTTGTCCAATTCTAATTCTCCGGAAAGAAGACCTAAATTATTTAACCATAATATTGCACTGTCTCTTGTTTGCTCTACTATAACCCTCATCGGAAGAGCGTAAACTAACCTCCTCGGAGTAGCATTTCTTGAGTTCTCTTCCTGATAAAACCTCCTCCAAACCCATCCTATTACTATGTTGGCAGTCTTTCCAAGACCTGTTGGAACATTGATCCACTGATATAAGTTTTTACTTTTAGCAAAATTGGACTGATATGGATATGGTTGATTCCCAGTGGCTCTCTGAAAAAAACTTTCATACTCTTCGTTTAAATTATAATCCATGATAAGGACTGATAAACTGAACTGTATATTTAGTTTTTTACAGACAACAATTACAAATATCCAACACATAGAGCTTTGATTTTATTAAAACAATTACTTCAAATAGGATGTGTAGGATGAAACATTAAATACGGACAAACGCATTATTATAGGGTATCCCCATGGGCTCAGAACTTTTTGACATACTGAAGGATTTTGGTCTTACTGATTACGAGTCAAGGGTGATGGAATCTTTACTTCTCAACGATTCACTCACACCTGGAGAAATAGTCTCCATAT
>JAKAYH010000033.1 GCA_021826835.1 Thermoplasmata archaeon
AATAGATTTAAGCAGCGTATTAGTGAATGCAAAAATCTGCGTTGAACAGACCAAGCCTAAAGAATCGAAGGTATTAATACCTCCCATTGCTGAGCCAGTAGTTAGACCTAGTAAAACGCTAGACCAGGAAAAAGATCAGCCGAGACGTGAAGGTAACACATCTTTGCATATTCATTTATCATTACCACATGGGAAAGTTTCGCAGCTTATGGGCGTTTTGAATTTTCTGCAAAGCAAGTTCGAATTAATGGAACTGGAGATCGATGTCAGGAAAGGAGAAATCTCTAAAGCTGAGTATGAAGAAAAAATTATAGAAGCATTCAGGCAAATTGGTATTAGCATTGAAAGTGATTTTAAGGAATAGGTAATAATTGCTTCCAATACTATCCTTACTCCTTTGATGGTGAAGAATATCCTTAGGAAAAATGGTTATCCACCTGACAAGCAGGAGAAAGCCACAATCACAGTACTGGAGCAGGCTAAGCAGTTGGGATATGAGTGGGTGATGTGATACACATAGATGATTTCCATTCAATTTTTATAAATAATTTTCAAGACATTTCAAATCAACGAAGAATTTGTTCCAAGACATAACCTGAAGGCCCCAGGAGATAAAAGTTGTCGTGAAACTTGCCCATGTCCATTCCTATTCTAAAAGTAGGGCGTGGAGGCTCGCCCTCTATCTGTGTGATCACTTTGCGAATTAGTCCGTCTTTTTCTGAATAACCAATAACAAATAAACAAAATAATTTTGAATCAAGTTTATCATTCATATATTTCTTGAAACAATCAAATACATATCCATCTTCATCCGGAAATATCCAACCTAACTGTCCATGATCATTTCCCTTATTGTACTCTTCTACGTCTCCATGAAACTTCCAAAGGTAATTTTCATCTTTTACTTCGGTTTCCTTGTTAATCTTTTTAATGGGTTTAGACGAGTCTCTGAAAGCTTTCTCAATTAGATCATCCCAATTTAAAGAAATTATCTCCTTAATTTTTGACGGAAAATTACTTGCAATTAATTTATGAGAAATCCCAGGTTGCTTTCTATTCACAATAATTTTGAATTGATCTTTGAAATTGTAACACATTTCTAAATCATTTCTTAAGTCAGAATAATTAGTAGCTCCTATAAAATTTAGAATATCCTCTATATCAGTGACCATAGGTACATCACTTTCAAAAGATAACCCAGCTCCAACCACAAATATCGCATCAAAAGTTTCGATCTTATGTTTCGCCTCTTGGAACTTTACGTTTTGCCCCAATATTCCGTTCAGTACAAATACAGAATTACTAACCAATTTACTAAGTATTAATGGAGGTTTTAAATTAACTTTATCTTCAGCGCTAAAACACTTTGACGATGCCTCTTCGAATACCCGACCTAATATTGGCTCAATAGACGATAGATTCCCGTTAAGTTGATTTATATATTTTCTTAAAGCTTTTATAACTGGAATTCGGTATATTTCATACTCTGTTTGTGTATTACTATTCCCAGACATTGTTAGCATATTCGTATATCTTGTTTTTCTTCTTAACATATTGTTCAAAGCTTATCTTGTTTCCAAAAAACTCATTATCCAGAATTTCAGATACCGTATTTAATTCATCTATTACTATCGCCTCAGCATATTTATTAAATTTTGTCAATTTTGAATCGGAGATATTCGCTGATTTATTTTCCTGTTTAAATGGAACTTCTTTCATAAAATCTTCATAATTCTTTGCAAGATTACTCCCACTCACCGATCTATTATTTCTTATTGATACATCTTTCTGAATTACATTTAGCAATTTATTCCTCACTTTAGGATCATTTGAATATTCACATCTCATTTGAACTATTTTTCCCAAAGAATATAAGTCTAAAGATGTGTTATTTTGTGTTATTCTGTTTATTTCCCCTAACTTTTCGTTCATTATTTTGTTTATAGGCACACCAATTGAGTAAGCAGTATCTAAATTTCTAAAATTTTCTTTATATATAAAGTCAGTAAGTCCTTCTTTGAAAAGTTCACCTTTTTCAGGTCTGTATGATCCAGTTACTTTTAAAATCGGAGGATTATCCGTGGTACCTTGCACAGTTCCAGTTTCTATCGCTTGTTCCGTCAGGGCATTTTTGACTGAAATGAAATTTTCCAAGAATTCATATTTTTCTACTTCCTTATTCCTTCGACTATATGAAAATCGTTCAATTCTCTTTTTTCGTACCGCCAAGTCTCCTTTTGATGGAATTGTTATCTTTGAAATTACATTTGTTAAGAAATCGTCTGTGCTGATCAGATCTAAAATAGATCTATAAAGATAATCTGCTGGAAATTCTGGAAAAATGCCTATAAGTTCATTGATTGCATCGTTGGGACCATTCATTTTATCCCCATCTCCTTTTTAACAGACTTCGATAACATATCTGTTAATTTATCACGAAACTCTGGGGGCAATAAAATCTTATTGTCGGTCTGAGTAGAACCAGAGGGTAGCTCCATAAATACCATGAATAAATTCCTCCATTTTTTTAGACTATCCCAGATTATTTTTGATATTTCCTTAAACTCTAAATCTTCTGCTTTCATCAAAGAAATCAATTTATCTATCCATTTTATAATATCTTCGTTGATTATTGTCTCGTATATCTCTGGGTTAGAATTCCCAAATTGTTTTACGAAATCCATATACCAATCCATTGCCATTATTGTTGAATTGAAAAGAGTGATTTTAATATTGTATCCTGTAAGATTAGATACCCTTTCATTCTCATTTTCAATACCCTTTAGAAGATTGTTGCTTGGAAGATATAAGTAGCTTTTAGAGGTTTCAAGGAATTTAACCATCCATTCTGTCACGAACATGGTGTAATTATCGTTTGAGTTATCTGAATAATAATTGAAACTTTCCAACTCAGAATGTTGATATCCCCTAAAGTTGTTCTTGAATTTCATAAATTCATCCCACAGAGACTTTGAATCCACAATATCTGACGAAGATATCCTTACCAATTCATCCAATAATTCAATGCCAGGTGCCCTAACATCGCTAAGAATGACTGTACTGTTCTTGCTAAGATTTGAATTCTTAAATTTTGTGTAATCCATCGTCATGACTCTTATGAAAAATCCAATTAGACCCCATTCGAGATTGTCGGTTATAAAGGAATCAGATATAATCCTATTTGAATAAATAGTAGTAAGGAAATAATCCTCTTTATCGAATAACCTTTTTGCTTCTTCCAGATGTGCAACTAGTATTTTCTTTGCATCTTTATCTACTGTCACTTTATCACCACTTATTGGTTATAGCCTAATCTTGAAAGCAATATTATGAGCATACATGGATTAGAGCTATCTAATCTAACTTTACTCATAGTATGCGATATTTCTATATAAAAGAATATGGGAATTGTTAACAAATCTGAATTGATGTGATTAGGGCATTTTTAATTCACTACTGAAGCCTAAACAATTTTTATAACCTTAATAAGGCAAGAATGACTTTTAAAATTGTTAAATATCTATTCAAACTGATTTGTGTTAACATCTATGTATAATAAAACATTCACTGTGATTGTAAGGAACATGGAATATATTCTTGACTTATCTAATATTTTAGCACATCGTCAAGTGACTTTCTTATCTTCATCTCACTAAAATCGTTGAATTTGTTGTCATCATATATTGCAAACGTACGTTCGTTAGACGAATATGCATCTGGATTTATAAATTTGGAAGTTATACCAGCATCTGCCGTCTCCTTAATCCTAGATTCTATATCCGGTCTTCCTAGGCCGATTAACTTGAACGAATCGTACATTGTAGCTGGTACACTAGGATTGTGTGCTCTTATGATTATCCATGCTGCGTAATTTCTAATGGCGTTCATCACTGGTATATCTGGCCACCCAGCAATATTTAGTTTTTCGAGTATGGAGCGGAGTGGTACGAAATACTGTTTACCATAGTGCTCACTGCCTGTTCCTAAACTTTCAGTTATATTACCAATACCGGCGTTGACAAGATCACTGTATACTTGCCTGACAATATCCCTGAATAGCGGTGAGCTCGAACAGATTCTCGTGGCATAAATGACCTGCGAACTTATATTGAATTTCTCCACCAAGTCTCTTGGGATGTCCTGTGGAGTTGAGAATATAGGCAGAGAAACACCCATATACCGACTATCACCCGATGCAGTGTTTAATTCATAATCTGTTCTATCGATGAACGACCCCATTTGACCTAACAGGGAAACCATTAGTTTTGTAGATCTGTATCTCCCTTGTATACTTTTAACGTTCAGGCTTTTCTTTTCTACTCTTTCCTTTATTATCGTAAGAGAGAGAGCCCTGGCATTTTCTGATGTATAGTATACAGAAGCTCTGCCTTGGTAGTAATTCCTTCCTGGTCTGCTCTCAAATATTATACCTCTTGCTTCAAGATATAGCAATTCTTTTGGTATCTCTATATTGGAATAAAACTGCATGTCATATTTTCTTAGCTGATATTCCCCGGCAAATATGCCACCAAGCGCACACTTAAAGACTACGTCCTTTGCAGTGTTTATGTCAAGTCCCTGTTCCCCTATATCTCTTTCGAACTTTTTAAGGATGTCTTCAGACTCTTCTTTAGTATACACATCCCATTTTTTAGCATTATACCATGAACGATTCTCTAATCCCATGTACTTCCGTATAAGTTCTTCAAAAGCTATATCCTCATCCGGCGGTCTTACCACTTCTATGATCTTGTCACCGTTTGAGATTCTGTTTAATGAAATAGTATCTGGCTTGTTTGAAACTATTATTCTCAGATTTGCTGTGGGCTGTCTTGTGAGTAGCTTGCTTGCATCCTTTGAAAGATCACTAGTTAGCTCTACCTCTATCCCTATGTCTGGTTCCTTTTTATTCCTGGAATATCCTACAAGATCGATTCTCTGGTTATTTGGTAACAAATACTCTTTGTGTGCGATAATGTAATAATAATTCATTATCCTAGCACATAGATCAGTGATCGCGGTATGGTCTCCCATGCGTTGACATAAGAGGAATTTATAAAAATTTATGCTGGTATTTTCCAGAATCTGTCAAATTTTATACAGTGCAACAGAGTAATATATGCCATATCTAATATTGCTTTTAGCTAAAATTCTTTCAATAAATGTCACGCATAATCAATTATATAACTAACCTCACACACCACCAGAAACACATTGCGAGAACTTAAATAGTGAAAACACAATTGGTTATACTGAAAGATTTAGATTATTATTTGAACTTTATTAGTGCAGGTTTGGGGGTTGCATTAATAGCTTTTGGAATCTATCTAACACCAGAAGCGATCAATGCCTATAATACTATATCAACTTATTATAGTACCCCTACGGGGATATTAGAAGCTCATCTCCACCCATCGCAGTATGCTTTTGCATTTGATTTAGTTTATTTTTTAATTGGTATGGCTGTTGCATCTCTAATATTGGGTTTGTTTATTTTATTCAGGTCACTGATGCATTTTAAGAAAATAGCAAGCAAAAATAAGAATGTTTACAAGAGTCACTCTGATTCTGGTGAATTAGAAAGGTTAAAGTCACTCTTTGAGCAAGTAGAGATATCAAGAGAAGCCTATGAAATGCAACTCAAAAAATTTCAAAAATAATAATTCAGTAAAATTCATTTGTCATACTTTTTTAATAAAAATTCATACGCTTCGTTAATTTCCTCCATCTCCCCTTCTGTGAGTATGTTTCCTGAGGAATCCGGATGAAATTGTTTGGCAAGTTCACGATAAGCGGCCTTTATTAAGCCCAAGTTTGTTGTTGGTCTAAGTCCTAGGGCATCAAAATATTTCTTTAGTGGTGGTTCTCATGTTGGATCTCTTTTACCTGATGATTCACCCGTTGAATTGGAAAAATTAACTAGCAACCTGTAGCTTTTTGCCTCTAAGGGGAAACCATAATTCCCTGCAGCTTTCTTGAGAGAAGAAACTATGACATTCAACTCATTTTTGTTTATAGTAGAATCTATGAGAAATATACTAAAAAATTTCTCAGTGTATTTGGATTTGAGATATGATAATAAAAGAACATTCTGACCTTGAATTGAACGCGAGAAGGTCCAAGGAATTTGTCTGTTTCCCATTTTGTTTGAAAAGTCATTTATAGAGGGGAATATAGAAGTTGGGGTTCCCAATACAGTTAAACTTTTAACTTTGTCTCCCACCCTAGAAATACCGTCTGGATTAATCACTTATGTATAAATCCATAATTCATAAACTGAATCATTCAATTTTGAGTAAACATTAGAGAAACATGGATTTGGCTTTATTTCACTTACATACATTATACCGGGTTTGAAAATTTTGTAAATTCTAGCGAAGTCATCAAAGAAATGCATACTGTTCAAATTATAACAAACTTTTCCACCAGGAACTATGTTAGGTTGAGATATAATGTACCATTCAGGGATGTGTATAAAACGCTATAAAACCTTGATCACCATATTGATTCCCAAACATTAACTTTTTTTGAAATCTTCATCTTTCCCACCCCTAGAAGCAATTCTGTTAACTATCATTTGGCTCACATTTACAACAAGAAGCAAATTATTTCCATCTTTCAGATGAATTTAGTTTTTGTTATTTGCCATATAAGTTCATTCAAGCTGGTTTTCTAAATTATCCTGTTTATTCTTACTTCAAAGGCCTGTTGAAAAACACAATTCCAAGTGAACCTGTATTAGATTGGATAAAACCAAGTTCCCCCATCTTAGTTTCTATCTTTCCACGATTCTGGTTGAAATAACGGGTTTCAAAGGCTATCTGGAATTTCCTGCCATCATATGACTTTCTTGTCTCAGAAGCTTTTAAATGCATTCCCTCGTTGAGCAGCATATCTCTGATCTGTATACATTCGTCTTCAGTTGCGGGCTCTATACTCTTTAGTTCTTGAGGCATTTCTTCTGGTTGAGTGGTTGTTGGTTCAAAAACATCTTTGGCTTTAGTTTTAGATTCTATAGATTCGGGTTGTGACTTCTTTATTGATTCTTTTGGTTCAATTATTCTCACTGCCCAGCCTCTGTTTATCAATGTTTTTGCAAGTT
Source organism: Thermoplasmata archaeon (assembly GCA_021826835.1). The sequence goes on from JAKAYH010000033.1 coordinate 7,103, forward strand.
CTTCCGGAATATGAATTATATCTCCTTTATGCAGAAAGTAGTTTCTGTCACTCCACGCTATGGGAGGTAATTCTTCGAGCACTGATATAAGTAAATAATGAAGTCCTTTGTTTATCTGGCTATTATCGTGAACTTTTAGCTTTTTTCCAGTTGGTATAATTTTACCATTGTTGACTGAAAGTAATCCATCTCCGGCCATGAACGGCAAGATTCTTTCATTGAGATCTTCGATATCTGGAATAATTTCCATATTTTCTGAGGGCCAGTTTTCGATGAGAGCTGAAGGTTCAATCATGTTATCTGATTTTTGAGTAAACATTTTCATTGATATATCCAGGACGATTTGTTGAATCTTGTAAGACGGCTTTAGGTCATTAGTGAATAATTCACTGGATTCTTTTTCCGGAAAAGCAGGCGTTGCTGTATTTACACATGATTCTGAAATGGAATGATTTGTTTCAGTCCCTGCCAGAATGGGTCCTTCAAATTTCACAGGAACCATACTTTCACTAGTGATTTTCTGGGTAAAGTCCTCATCAGTCCCAGTCTTATCAAGCATCTCTCTTCTTTCTTTGTCTTCTAGTTTCTTGAAGAGGGGTAACATAGGAGAAGATAGGGACCGATCAAGATTTGACAAAGCATTTTCTGAAACTTTCTCCGGTTCCGGCTTTTCTTCAACGATAGGGACTGCTGACGTTTGTGTATTTTTTTCGCTTTTGTCTTTTTCTATATTTTGTCCTATGCCAGTAAACTGATCTAGTGTGCCTATAGACCCATTTTCCTTTTTCTTGTTTTTTTCATTTAATCCGAAGCCACCTACAGAGTCCAGAGCAATGAAAATTCCTGACCATGCTTTGAGTTTCGAACCTTCAATCTTTTTATCAGTTGTTATATTCGGATATCCAGACTTTTCAATTGCTTTCCCTAATTTGACTGTATCGATTAATTCTGGTTGGAGATGTTCTTCATTTGCCCATTTCTTTGCGTCTCTCTCTACAAATTTCTTAACCGCTAATATTACTTTACCGTGCCTTTTTTCATCTTCTTTTGTTATTAGATCAATATCGATGCCAGACCTTTTAGCATATTCTATTGCTTCTTCATAATCGGTAAAAATTAGTCCTTTTTCTACTTTCAGATCAATGTATGCCTGTGATGGATTTGAATATTTCTTATACGTCTCTTCAGAATCACTTATAGTAAGTTGGCCAGTAAACTTTTTTCTATCCAAGAGATTAGTAAGGTAGTCATCAACTATTTCACTAAATAGAAGATCAAGCTCGTGTGGATCCCCTAGTTCCTTAACGAAACTATTTATTTCATTTGGATTTAGTAAATTTTCAAGAAAATTCTGAAACACTACCACAAGAAGAATCCTTCTGTAGAATGCACGTGTTTTTTCCCTTGCGTCTGGTAACTCATTTGTGAGGATGAGCATTTTCGCCCTTGAGCAGTATTTGAAAGGATTGCCATTCTTTCTGTCAGCCGTAATCGGAGAAAAATCAGTAAATTTCTTGAAATATTCTGAAAGGATATACCCACCAGCTTCGTTCACAATATTAGCAAATTTACCATAGAGTTCGGCTCTCTTGAACTTATCTGTGTCAAGTTCCTGTAAAGTAACACTTGAAACATTTTCAGTACCAAGTAAATTTTCTAAAACCTTGCTGATTATGCCTTTTCCCTCTCCACCTAAACCTATCCAACTGACTGCACCCTGAATTGTATACTCACCAGTAAGAGTCCATGCGAAAGTTTCATAAATTTGTTGAATTTTCAATTCTTTCTTTGGATCTTCAGTGAACACAATGTTGAGGAAGTCTCTAAAACGTTTGCATTTTCCTCCTGGGATATAAGTTCTTGGTAAGGTCGAGGTATAATAGTACTTAGGGCTAAAGTCCATAAGAACTCCATTCTCGGAATCCAATATTCCATTTGAAATGGGGATATAGACAGGAGGTAGTGGAAGTATCTGTTCCATGGTTTTGTCTATTTTTTTTGGATCAACTACTCTTGTCGAGTTTCTGATGTATTCAATAGTTCTTGTGATTTGAAACTGGTCAACATCCGCGTTATGTTGGATTAGAGATCTTAAAAATGGCTCCCCATCTTGCAGGTATCTGTTGCCAAAGTATACGTGGATCAACTCGCTTTTATATTCGGTTATTATCTTGCCAGGAAAAGCTTTTTCTAAGATCTCTTTGCCACATTTAGAAAAATCAAACCTTTTCACGCCTTTGCCAACCTCTTCATACCAGTTATTAACAGGATCTAATCCAAATCTAGATGCTCTGAGAAAAGCACCATTGTCTTCATATTCCAGTTCAGAGTGAATCGATCCATCTTTGATTCCAACCAGTTTTTTCGCAATAAAGGACATTTCCTTAATAGCTCTGAGTACCAGCGGTCTTGTTTCCTCTTTGGATTGCCTCTCGTACTCCTTTTTGTAAAAGACAAACGACTTCCTGATGCCAATTTTGAGGTTACTGTAATGATTATCAGAGAGTACTCTTGTACCATTTAAAAATAGTTGAGCCTGCCTTTTTACCATCTCGCAACTGGCGATAGAGTTAAATTCAATGTTGATAAATATGATGTCCCTATCCGTGAATTCGTTGTCGACAGATTCTGCTTTCATATTAAAACACCTCAAAAAATTGACAGCAAAAGAATTTATTAACAGGGGCGGAACAATTTAAACCAATATTTACGTGCACTCTTGCTTCTTTTATTCTCATTTTTGAATTACCTCCATTCTCAGTAATTTTTCCCATGTCCCAAGCTTTGTAATGAACTCTGAAGAATCCAATATATCAGGTTCACTCAAAATTAAAGATTTCACTGGCTCTGAAAAAGTGAAGGCCTTTTCCTTTAACACCCTTAAATCCACATTTGTCACTTTTTACCACCTTCCGGTATAACGATAAGTGTACTTCCACTTCCAACATTCATTCTCAATGTCTGTCCCTTCTGGACATTCATTGCACTAACATACTCCTTGGGCAGACATATGTAGTATGTGCTCCTAATTTTATTGACTTTTCTATGCCAATATATTTTGTTACTCTTATTTGTTGTTTTCATTGTAATAGATGTATGCTTTTATTATACAGTTAATTACTGCATTTGCAATTAATTATACTAAATTTCATATGAATTTTATTATTTAATTTTCTATAGTCTATATTAATTAAACTTAAGTATTGCAATAGTATAATGTCATGATAGTGTAATGTTTAAAACAATCTCAACAGAGGGAAGGGCTGACCATAAAAAAAATATGGCTAAGACAGTGATAGCAATTGCTCAAGGGAAGAACACAAAGACAGCCATAAGAGCTGAAGTGAAAGTTGAGGAAAGAACGGTTTCAAAATTGATAAAGGAGCTTAAAGATGAGGGCAGAATTGTGGATAATCGTCCAAGTACAATTCAACCACATGATACTAGAAAGTCGAGTTACAGTCTAAGTAAGGATTTGGACGATTTCCTACAGGTTGTGGACCTAATAGGAAAATTTCAGAAAGAGCACATAAAGGAATTTATGAATACAAATTACTATTTAGAGATGGCATCCAAGCTATGCAAGCTGATTGCCAGTCATTCAACAGGTAATGTTTCAGGTTGCTTCTTGATTTATAGAAGTAAAGGAAAAAAGGACATAAGCACCGAGGTTGCCTGGGAAGCTGTTCTTAAACGCTTAATTCATTACAACGAGATTAAACAGGATAAGAATGGTGAATATCCACAGAAGAATTTTCAAACAAAAAGATGGACTATAAATTTTGATCCATTATACGAATTAACAAAGGGTGAAATGGACATTAAGAATTTACTTGGTGAAGTGTATGAAACTAATAACTCCAGTCAGAAAACTTCCTCAATGGGAAAAAGGCATGTCACTCACGGTAATGATCTAAAGCCTTTAATCAAAACGTACAAAGATATTATTTATGCCGAAGAAGACTTGCAAAAAGTGATGTTCCACAGAGTACAGAGATGCAGGGCAATAGTAGAGGCAGCCTATAATGATCATATTGGGTATGATACTCTCTATAAAACACTCACAACGTTTCCTGATTCACTTTACTATGTAGTTTCCAGATTTAGAGACATGATTGCCAAGACTTTTAAAAATAATTTCGATGAAAGCAAGATAGATTTACTATTTTACCCAGATCTGCATCCATCCAAGTGGTTATTTGATTTGCTAACGCCAATTGAGAATGCGTCAACTGAAGAACATGTGGACCTTTTATTCCACGCCCTTATAGATGACATGACTCCAGAGATAAGAAAGAAATTTACTCAATTAGGTCTTCACAAGATAGGAAAAAAAGTCTTTTACATTAGTTTTGCAAGTATTGCCGAGCAGTTGTTTTTAGGGGCATTAATGGAAATGAACATAGAAAACGCCATTATCCCAGATAGTTTTATTGAGAGCTATCTACTGAAGAGTATAACAAATAAAGAGTGATATCTCTATAATTATAGTTCCACTAAAAAAACCTAATGTAGGATTATTTGATGTTAATAAATCCAGTCGTTATATTATTAGTATATAAACATACGTCAAGATTGATACAAGAAAATGATGGACTTATACCCTATAGAGCACGGGTCTGAGGGGGTTCGAACCCCCGGCCTATGGATTAAGAGTCCATCGCTCTACCTGGCTAAGCTACAGACCCAGCCATCCTAAATCTTTACATCGGTTTAAAGATTTTCATTGT
>JAKAYH010000034.1 GCA_021826835.1 Thermoplasmata archaeon
TTTATGATAACCCTGTCACCTTTCTTAAGTAGAACATAAGCCACTGCCCTTCCAAGGTTTCCGGTACCGGCTATGATCGAATTCATGTTTTAAAATGCCCGCATTCTATAAATGATTTCGCACGAATCGTAAAAGTTTAGACTAATTCGGCACACTTATGTGTTGATTAAGCCTTTCGAACCTAAATATCCTCATTCCAGGAATACATTATAATAAAAGCATCATTATATTGATTGCTGGGACACCAATAGATCAAGATATGCTGTCCAAATTCGTACATTTTTATGGGAACCAAAGGAAGATTAAAGGAAAATATAAGATATGAACAGGAAACTCAGGATTAGATTAATGATTACGAAAGGGGCATCCTTCCAATATATATGTAAAAACCGTAAAGATATAGGACATCGCATTAATCTATGATATAGAATCTGAAACCTTCATAAAGGAAATACCGGAAAAAAGAAGGTCTGAAGCACAGTCGGGTCATTTTATCAAGGATTCGAAATATGCAAACTGAAAGGATCATAATCCTCGTGAATATTCATGGATGCAATGAATACCATTCAACTGTGGGAAGAAAGGTATCAGTGAAATGCGTTTTAAAGATTGTTCTGTAACCTGGAACCATAACATAAATATCTCAGTCATAAAAAGTGAAGTCATGAAACACCGACCAAGTCTATCACACTGCAGGAGATGCCATAAGATATACGAACATTCAATATGGAAAGCATTTTCAAACGTAACACTTTCACTTAGTGGTAGTTCACAGTTGCATACAGATGGATATATCATTGTTATTTTCTTAAGTTTCTGCCCTTCCAGAAGAGAGTTACATAATACGCTCTAACATTTTTCATACTCTTCTTAAGGATAGAGGAAGTCTATACATTTATGGTTGCCCCTGACAAAGGCAATATTTCGAGTTTGATGGAGCAATTGCCAATGATGTATCAATGGAAATACCAAAGGATCATAATGTTACTAATGTTAATGATCAACATTCTACATTCGAAACAAGGCATCGAAAAACAGACAAAGAACAGCATCACTGCCACCTAGATATAATACCCCTTACAGAAGTACTTGAAGAAATCCACGGATTTGATGGTACAACGATAAAGAGATCCCATCAGAGAGTTTTCGAGAAGGATAAGAAATTTCGCGGCAGATAAAATGCAAGGCGTGGTGAGACTGCGCCGGGAGAACCCATCTTTAATGGATTCTCATCTTGAGCACAAGAGATAACTGAGATTGTGGCCAGCTTTCTTAAAATGAATAAAGGTTGTTTTTTCTATTTCTTTAGATATGTAGACATGGAGTCGGCTAATAACGGGGTAGAGGCTGCTCTCAGACCTTCCACTATAAACAGAAATGGAACATACAGGTCAAGATTACAGAAAGGTGATTAGGTATATGAAAAGATATATTCTGTAAATTATATACCAAAACTGAAATGGGTAAACTTCGTTCCGATTCCAACCTTCCTTATGATATGTGACGCCAAACTAGGTTGATTTACTGAGCGCATAAGACTAACCTCTCGCCAGTCGTACTGATGCAATCATCTCTTCCAGAAAGAATTTCAGGACAATAGCAATAGGTTCTCCTCTTAGACATAAAACAGCAAGACAGATCCTAAAACTATCGGAAAAACAATGGAAAAAGGACAACAATTATGGCATAAGACCGATAGACGAAATAAATTTATCAGACCTAAAAGTGCTATATTAAAATTTGTAAGGAAGTGATACAAAGGCTTGTTGACAATTACTCAACGCGATTTAAGATTGCAACAATATTAATAACATTAAACGATATTTGATGGGAAACCCATGGCGAGAGGATTAAATGAATTTAAATTGGAAACAGAGGATGAAAACTTTATCCGATCTACTTGGCACAACCTTTTAAAACTTTACGAGAAACGCGAAGATAAATTGAGGCACTGGTTAGATAACGAACAAGAATATGGGGCTTTTAAAGATGTGGAAGCATTACTGGGTTTTACGGAACCATTCCTTTTTTCGCGAACGTCATTTTATTGTCCTGAAATAGATCCCAGATATTTTTTTGAATGTCTCTCTAACATTTACGATTACATAGATAACACAAGAAAGCAAAATTCGGATAAAAATGACCAGTTCATGGGATTTGATTCTGAGCCATATCCACGTATAAAGAGACTTTACGTTGATTACATTGACGGTGCTGCAAACGTCTTATTGCTAAGTTTGGATACATTGGAGATTTCTGAATTCCTAGTAAATTCAAGAAGTCCTGATAAAAACTGGATTTTACCTGATGAACTTAAGAATAAAATGAAGAAAGCGGTAGATTCGGCTTTCAAAGTTCTCATGGATTCGGTCATAGATGATGAAGCGGGAGCCAGATGGACTGCAATATCAGGCAAAGTTGGATCTAAAGTTAAAGTGAATCTGAAAGATCTTGATGCATATTCTAATTTGGTATCAACCTACTATTCTTATAGGGCACTTAAGAAACTAACAGAAATTCCTTTTTATCTAATAGGAAACGAATTTGGGGTGGGAGCCAATTCAATAACTCCAATTAAGAATGTCTTATCTCGTGTCATTTTCTGGGTCAATTCGTTATATGACCGAAATCTCGAATCTTACTGGCTTTCAAATTCTAGGGATAGCAGCCCCTTGATAAGCTCATTATATGCGCTTGAAATTATATATTCTTATAATGGAGAAAATTTAGATAACTACGAGGAGGTCTTGAACAATGCCAAAAAAGTTGTAATAAAATTACTGCAAAGATTTCAAAATCTTGATCAGGCTTCTTCTAAATTTCAGCTCGACGTTGCATATCCTTATCCACGAATCGAAGATGGGAAAGTCAAGGGTACAGAAAGTTACGACGAAAGGAGATATATAGGCGCTTACCTGGGAATCTTCGCGCTTGCTAAAGAGAAAGACCCAACTATTATTGAAAGTGAAGCTAAAATGTTTGTAAAGGCGACTACAGAGCTTTCTGCCGCTTTGAGGGATGAATGGATAGATAAATCTTTATTAATATGGGATGATGGAAGGCCATTAGTTTATTATGCCTCTGATGCAATGTTTGGTTTACTACTTTATTATTCTACTGGACAAATTATGAAATTCTCAATAAGGGAGGATATTCTAAGAATTAAAATAAAAGAATATCTAACTTCAACAAAATTTGTGGATGAGTTTGTTGAGAAGCTGATGAAATCTAAGGAATTGGAGTCTATTGGAGCAGATAAGTAATGGCAATTATTACTTTTTATTCGTATAAAGGTGGCGTTGGAAGATCAATATTGCTCGCCAATACCGCATATTTGCTCGCATCGAATGGATATAATGTAGTGTGTGTTGACTTTGATTTAGAGGCTGGTGGATTGCACTCTATTTTCTCTATAAATGAAGTTAACGTAACGTCTCTCCAGGTGATTTTAGGAAACCGCCTATTAACTTTAGTTGATGTTAATAACATTAAAATTCCAAAAGGTGGGACTATAAAAATTCTTCCAACTGTTTCAACAGAGGGTAATTTGGTCAATATTTTGGTTGAAGCCCCACCTACCAATATAATGACAAGAATGAAGCAAGTGCTTGATCAAATATCCAATGATTTCAACCCAGACTTCATACTTGTAGACAGTCGGTCAGGTATTAATGAAGTGATGCAAGCATTGTTTGATAAAAGTAACATTGTAGTACTGGTCCTAAAGCCCAATCGTCAAAACCTTGTAGGGGGGAATGCAATATTAGATTATTTGAGTACCCAGAGGACTATTCGTCCAATACTCGTTATATCGCAGGTTATTAGAGATGGCTATTCGGGTGTTCTCGAGAAATTTGTTCATGAAATCATTTTAGAGGGTAAAAGAAACCTCAGTACTCATTTAATAGAATTCGATCCTGAACTTCTTTATGAGGAATACCTTCCTTCGGTTAAGTACGCTGGAAACAATAAAAAGACTTCCTTGTTGAAGAATTATGAAGAAGTTGCTAACACTATTTTCCGAACCGTGATGGGAAATAGGTAATTTTGGGTTGGTTGTGATTATGATTTTAGGTAATTCAGAAAGCGAAGATTTTGTAGATCCGATATATGAATCAATAAGTGTAGGTAAAGGTACTCCGAGGGTAATTAGGGTAGGATCTAATAACCAAAGCGATATTGATTACAGAAGTATTGTTAAATCTCCGGAATTTTCTCGTCTTGCGTTCTTAAGGCAAGCCGGGGTAGTTTGGCTTGTGTTTCCTTCTGCAACACATACACGCTTTGCACACTCCATCGGAACATACTGGTTAGGGTATCTTGCATTAACAAATGTGAGAATAAAAAGCGAAATTGCACACACTGATTCTGTTCAGCTTGGCCAGTGGCTAGGCACAAATAATTTGAAAGATGAGTTCCTCGTTGCACTCTTGCTGCATGATGTTGGTCACTTACCTCTCAGCCACACACTAGAAGGTAATGATGATTTACTGGATTCTTTCAAATACGTGTCCAAGAAATATGGCACCGAAATAGACCTTAGCACTCACGAAGAGAGGGGTTATACAATCATAAATGGTATCGGCCCCATATATGAGAGATTGATAAAAACGTTTAAAAGTAATCAGTTTTCAAACATTACTGGTTCAAATACAGTTAAATCAATACTTGATCAGCGTGGAAATCTTTGCAAACCAGCTATTGGCTACTCAATTACTGGAAATGAATCCTATTTGAAGGGGTGCAATCATGATCACTTAGTAGACATTGATGTTATAAAAGAATTTGTAAGCGGACTATTTGATTTAGACAGAATGGACCACCTCTCCAGAGATGCCTATTTCTCGTCCATAAAATCAAGTGCGTCACCTGCAATCGCGATATTCAGGGGGTTGGAAATCCTTCCAAACGAAAACGGAGAAAGGGGTAAACTGGAATGGTACCTAACGCGAAGTGCAGTTTCACATGCACTTTCTTTGCTTTTTGATAGAAAAATGTTATATTCAGTCATTTTCCATAATCAACAGGTTATTTGTCTCAATGCTATGATCAATTTTTCTCTTTCCTATCACCTGAGGTCTTTTGAATCTCCAGATGAAAGGGGTAATGAAGCTATAAAGATATCTATAATGGGTGATGATGAGTTTATACAACATTTAAGCAATTCAAAAGATATGACTGCTAAGTCGCTGGCAAGACTTTATAGTAACAGGGTTTTTTATAATCAGTTGACAAGGATTGATGGCACTCTAATTCCAAACTCTATCAGACCTAAGATTGATAAAATATTAACAGAACTTAATCAAAACTTTAGGAATAAATTAAAACCATCTAATGATCTGCCATTTATGATCTGGAAGATCGATGAGGTAGTGAAAAATAGACACGGAACCAACGTCAGTTCAGACTGGTTAAGCTCGAGCAAGTTTCTGGTGAGGGAAGCAAATGGAAATTCACATTATATGATTAATGATTCAGAATTTGGTAATGATTTTGGAGTCCTTAAGGATTATCATGACCGTGGTTATGTGCATATTTTCCTAAACCCAGAATGCAGTAATATCAATGTGAATGCGATAAAAACCGAAGTTTTAGACGTTTTAAAGGTAAATAGTTAATGATCAGGTCTGAATCTCTAAATAAATTATATGAAATTGCTAGTTTTCTTTCCAATCAAGAAGAATGCAAGACATGCAGGCTCTGCGAAGATAATATTGGTCTCGTCTACGTATTTAACAAGGAATCTAAAAAAATCGGCCAGGAACATGCCACTTCTACATCTTCTGGATTGAACTTTTTCGTTCGGACGCATGATGGTCACTGCCCATATTTTAACATAGAATTAGGTGAATGTGGCATATACGAAAATAGGCCATTGTGCTGTCGTATATATCCACTTGATCTTCTTTTCGAAGATGGTGAATATTGGTGGATTGCTTATTCTGATTGCCCAATTTTTAAAAGATATAATAAAAACCTGTCTCTGTACATTCTAAGAGATAAGTTACTTTCCATTGAGGACCAATTAGACAACAGAACTCTAATGGAGTGGAAAAATATAGCAGTTAAGATTAGATCGGTTGAATTAATAGGAAGAGAGGATTTTCCCTTTTATAAATTAAAGAAACTAGGGGAAAAACGTGTTCTGTGATTATGATTATTTTAAACGAATTCCAGTATGTCTGTTACTTTTAAGTCAGAATATTGCAAAACGGTGATTAGTAGAACATTAAGGCCATTGAAATTAAAGAAGAGGGATGATCAAAGAAATGGGAACAAGTCATTATGGTAGATCATCTAACAATAACCTCTAGAAGTTATTCTTTTTCTTTGGATTATTTTTTTTCTTTCCGTTGAAATAATTAGAATATTTAAAATTGAGCAAATGAATTAAAGACAGGATTGTCAGATATAATACCACCCCTGCTATAAATACTGATTCAAAGTAGATAAGTGGAATTAAGTTCAATAGATATTGAACTATTCTTATTCTAAAATAGACTGCCAAAGTGTGTAATATTACAAACGATGACAGAATAATAGAATAACCTGCTACACCAATTCTAACATCCTCAAGTCTCGATTTTTCCGGTATTAAAAATAAGGTAAGGATTGAAACCATTAAACCTGTGATAAGACCTGTTGCATTAACAAATTGCTGGAAGTGTATGACAATGCCAGTTAACAGAAGAAGGGAAATGACAAGAAGTTGTATTGATGATACCGCGTAAAAAAGCCTGCTCTGAGGACTGACTTTCAGTAGTACTAGTAGAAATTGGATCTCTTTTAACCTGTTTTCTGATAGACTGAAGAAAACATTTCGTCCTTCCGAATAGTAATTCAGTTCATTATCTTCACCTGAGTCAAACACTTTACCTCTACCCGAACCATAAATACCAAGAACGAGATACGAAGTTGCAGTCGTGCCTTCAGCTAGAGTCAGAGTGAATGTCAAATTTCTGGATTTTTTATCTGTTAATGTTCTTTCAACATCAATAAAACTGAAGAGACAGTCGTTGTTTTCATAAAATGGCAATACATCTTTTACCCAGCTAATAATTCTTGTTAGCCTACCGGGATTATTCGATATTATTTTGTATTTCAGAATGATTAATTCTCTATTATTTTTCCTAAGTGGATTTTTAAGGCGTACCTCAAAAATATAAGGTTCATCATTTATACCCTCTTTCTTACTAATATTTGGTCGAATTTCCTTGTCCTTGAATGATTTAAACGATAACTTATTCCAACTGGAATCATAAATCTGTAATTCGTCTCTAAAGTATTCAGTTGGAACAAAAACTCTACTTACATTTAAGTTTCCTTTATTCACAATGGTATAAGTATCAGTGACTTCATCGGTTCTCGACCATTCATTATGTTGAATACTGATTTCCCGCCTTTCAATCATTAAGGACTTCATATGGTCTTTGATAAGTGTCGGTGCAGGATTGTAGTCCGTTAACTTCTTATCGACATAAGAAAATACCAATTTACCGCTGACCCCTGTTGAACTTATCCTCATACCATGTTTTTTAGTAGTAAGCATTTTGATTTTTTTTAGATTGAAAGTTGGCTGTATAAGATCAAGTAGATTACCTGCTGCTTTAAGATTCTTGATCTCTGAGTTATAAAGTAATTCCACAGTTTTGTTGTTCTGGGCAATCATAGAGCGACTCCGACATATCATAGTCAGATATTAGGCACCCTTCCTTTCAGCAATTTTACTATCTAAATTTGATTGCCAATAATAATTGATTATAACTTCATAAATCGTCATTAATTTGTTTATTGTCATGATAAAATAAACATTTCGTTTAAACAGGATCCGTTCGATTCTAAAAACCGTCAAAAACGGAAGAAGTTATTGAAAATAACTTGTAGATTATATTGACTCCCTCTTAGTCGTTCCACTCTCGAACATTGCAAGGAAACTTTACATTTTTGAAAATAATTGAATTAAGAAGAATAGTATTTTAACCATATTCAGTATTTACCCAAAATGTACAGATACCGGAGGCAGTTCAATCGTCCGGTGCCTCCAGTTAAGGATTCAAGAACTGTACTGGGCATAAGCGGGGGTGGAAATGAAGTTTCCACATCGATAGAGGAACTCGCAGGGCATTTCCTAATATGCGGAAAAACAGGTACCGGAAAGACCAATCTGCTGAGATTGATTATTGGGTCTCTTGACGCTGCAGAAGGGAATGTGGTTCTCTTCGATCCACATGGCCAGTTATCAGACTGGACTATTGCTAATGTTAAAAATAAGGATACTGTATTTCTTTCTGGCAAGTCATATTCTGGAAGTTATGATAAGAACACAGGCATCAATGTAATTGGAAGCATGAATTCTGAGGAAGCCGCAATTCTTTCAAGTTCCTGGCTCAGGGAGGTTCTTTCATCAGAAGATGCTCTTTCCCACGGTACCTGGGGTCCAAGGCTGGAGGTGATGTTTGGTCCTGTCTTGATTGAATGCATTAAGTCCCAGAATGATCTGACACTGCAGGATTTCCAATCTATTGTATCTGACAAGAGCAGACTTATAGATATAATTGAAAAGACAGGCAAGGAAGAACTTGTGAATTATCTTAAATCACAATCTGGCGATCGCAAGGCATGGATGGATCTGGTCGCCAGCGCGATGAATAAACTGCTCCCTGTTTTAGAAAGCTCTTTTTCACGTAATCTTCTTTCAAGCCACATAAACAGGAGTTTAAACCTGGATAAGATACTTGCAACATATAAATCGTTAATAGTGCCTGATCTGAATGAATCCATTACCGGGGTATCAGGTTACAAGATTGCCTCAGTACTTTTGCTGGCCAGGATATGGAGCTCTCTGCTGAGAAAAGGTGTCGAGAAGAGGAAAACATATGTTGTGATTGACGAGGCACACCTCTTTCCTGAAAAAATATTGACAACATTACTATCTGAAGGCAGAAAATACGGTATTGTCCTGATACTTTCATATCAGTACCTGACCCAGATTTCGGGGAGTGGCTTAGCATCCCTGTTTGGTAATATAAGGAATATTTCCGTATTCAATCTATCAAGGGATGATTCCAGGTTAATTTCAGAAAATATAGTTGAAATTAAGAGAAGAGATAGTCTTTCGGACAAAATCCTGTTACAGGATTTTCACTCCTGTCTATTTTACTCAAAAAATTCAGGGGGTGAAACTGGCCCGCTAACAATTATCCCCCATTATATTGAAGAGCATGTGGACCCTGATATTATCCTCATGAAAAAGCGCGAATCAATTCTAAAGTATGGAAAAACTGAAGCAATAATGACGCAGACCCTGCCAGCGGAAAAGACAATCCATGAAACCATGATAACTGATCTGAAAGAATACTTGGAAAAGAAGGGATTAAGTTGTAAAACGGGTACGAAGTACTCAGATGTTATACCCGACATGGTTACAGAAATCGGATTAAACAGGATTTTCTTTGAGGTCGAAGAATCAGATATTAGAAACAGTCTGCGCATTGCAAAGAAGATATTTGATTATAATGGGGAGAGAGTTGCTTTCGTTTCGCAAAGCGAGAACAGGGACAGATTGCTTGCCGCAATAATCAGGATTTATCAGGGAATAAATCGACTCTCAGCTTCATTGTCCATGAAGCAATCCAGTAAATCTGAGGATTTTACTTCCATCTGGAATCTTCTGCTTATCAGTTATGAAAACGGAAAATTTGAGTTTTTCAACGGCAAAGAATATGTGAATTTTTTGCCCAGGCACCTGACTTCAAAAGGGTCCCTTGATCTCCGCGTGTCGAAATTACCTTATTCTGATATCAGAAAACAGATCATTACTGATATCATAGAGAAAGGTCCTGAAGGCGACATTAGCGGCATGGAAGCAATAATCGGAAAGTATGATAGATATACCATGGAAAGACTCCGGGAAAGCCTCGTGAAATCTGGATTCAAAAAAATGGATATCGCATCCCTTCTAAACATCAGAGCAGCATCGTTTAACGAAAAAAGTTCTCCCAAACAGTAAGAAATATTACATAATGACTGTAATTAATAGGATAAATAGACATGTTATATGTTTCTTATTGGCTATAATATTGAAAATTTTAGAGCATGAATAGTTTTTAGACATTTTTGCATAAAACTCATTATTTATTAACCTTTTGGAAAAACATTAATATTAACTATTCGTTATTCTATTGGTTATCATGCAGGAGTTTGGAAAAGAGGATTTTTATAAGACAGCTTATGGTTTTGTTAAAAGGCACAGCGCAACAAATAATGCATTTATCGACAGATTTGCCAGGGGCGATATTACAGAGAGTGAATTTATGCGGTTTTCAATCGAGTTCTATCATTTTACAAGGGAATGGGTTTCAATCCTGTCCACCTTGCTTGTAAACACACCGGATGAAAACGATGCGGCAAATCTCACAACTATTTTGGTTTCTGAATTGGGGGACATGGACCCGCACAAGAGACATGAATTATTATACAGAAAATACCTGAGAAGTATCGGAATCCAGCCTGAATCATTGGTTAAGAGGGAACAACTGAAAACAACGAAGGCCTGGCTTGACGGCATGAGGAGATACTTCGCCGGGGATCACTTCGAGGCGCTGGGAGCTGAATTTGGTCTTGAAAATATGGCTATACCGATGTGGGACAAGATACTGGCCGGTTTCAAGGTTTACTTTGCTAAAAACAAGAAATTCGCAAACGCTGACATTGAATATTTTACATTTCATAGAGAACTCGAGATACACCACGAGGAGGCAATGGAGGATGTCCTCGGAACGCATAAGGAAGATCCGGTTGCAAGAGAAAACTTCATGAAGGGTATCGATGGCATACTGAATCTTGAGGAGGGATTCTGGCTCGGGTTATCTGATAAAAAATAACACACCTATTTATAGATATTAAATATCTACTCATAAATGTTTAACAGTATCGGTTATAAGTATGCCGGGTACGATTTTAAGATTCCCAGTATTACGTATCTTGTTGTTTTTATCCTGCTATCCATCATAGTCGATGCAATTGCAATTTATTTTGCTGCAAAGTTGGTGAGTCGCTCTTCTACTGCAGGTAAAGCCGTGTTTGTGGCTATCGCGGCGCCAATATATTTCATCTTTATCTTCTTCATTTTATCGCTGATACTTGGACTGTTTTTATCCGTCTTGGGCGTATTTCTTGCTTTATTTATTGCCTTCCTGGCCCTCGTTCACTTTATAGGAAGAACCTATAATACTGGAATGGCTGGCGGATTCCTGATTGCAATTCTGGCTCTTATTATACTTGTGGTAATTAGTTTCATAGTTGGAGCAGTCCTTGGAGTTTCATCTATATTTGCGGGTATCTGACCAAAAATCATAATTGAAAATTCATTAATAGTTTTCTTCGATATCCCCTTATGGTTGGGAATGATCAGTCAACTATTTTAGCAGGCAATTCGGACATAGCCTACTGCGATAGAATTCAGGAAATAATTATAATCACAGCGGACGGTAGGCAGGAACATCTGGATAGGGGAATTTCCTATGGTTTTTGTGTCGAGGCGGTTAGAACTGGAATAAGCCTCAAAGAATTACTTAAGGAAAGGGTTGAACCTAACCTGCATGATATTAAAGTAAAGCGCTGGTATTGATCAACTATATAACAAAAAAGCAGCAGTAAAGTACTGGCAATTTTATACCAGGATAGGAATTTTATATCGAAAAGGCGCCTTAGGATAAACCCTTTTTATTTAATAAGAGATACTGAGGGCGGTTTATATGATGTCCGGTAATCAGCAGGGTGAAATTGCAAAGGGTCTTGAGGGTGTTGTCGCGGCTGAGACAAAGATAGGTT
>JAKAYH010000508.1 GCA_021826835.1 Thermoplasmata archaeon
AGACGGGTTATGGTGAAGCAGAAACAATTGCAGAGATAACAGGAGAAACGCCGGAGGTACTGTTCGACGTTGCCAAGGGAATTTTACTTATGATTCATGGTCGGAAGCTTGAAAGTGTTGAGGATTTTTCTGAACTAATAAACCACTACTGCTACGGAAACACTGCTGCTAAAAGTGCTGTTGATATGGCATTTCATGATCTTCTGGGGAAATTACTCAGGGTCCACGTAGTTAAAATCACTGGTGGAAGTCTAAAATCCAGGGTAACAAGCCTTACAATTCCAATAGGAAAAAAACAGGATGGTTTGAACCTTCTTGAGAAATACCAGGAATCAGGGGCTTCAATTATTAAGGTAAAGGTTGGAGAAGATGTGACTAGTGACACTGAAAGGATTAAGTATATTGCTGAAAACCTTAGAGATGGTGTTAGATTTTTTGTAGATGCAAATCAAGGATATAGTTTAAGAAGCGCCATTAAGATTGCCGACATATTACAGAAATACGAGGCATTATTTTTTGAACAGCCAATTAATAGATCAGATCTGAATGGATCCAGAGAGTTGAGGCGCAAATCAAACGTTCCTGTTATGCTTGACGAGAGTATATCGACTCCAATAGATGTAATAAACGCCATAAGGATGAATGCAACTGATATGATCAATGTAAAATTGTCAAAAAGTGGCGGAATTCACCAGGCATTAAAAGTTCTTACCGTGGCACAGGCTGCTGGAATAGATGCTATGGTAGGATGTATGCTTGAATCGAAACTCGGAATAGCTGCCTCACTGGCAGTTGCAAATAGTGCCAGTAATGTTAAATTTACTGATCTAGATGGATTTACTTATCTTTCTGAACAACCCTTTACCGGAGGGTTGAATCTTAATAAGGGAATGGATGTGCCAATAGATGGTGTTGGATTTTCCACCAAACCGAATAATGAACTGAAACTGTGATTTCAAGTTAGGACTGATAGATGGATGACATAAATGTATCTATTCATTCCAATCTATGGCGAAAGAAAATTATCAATTTCAATTAAAGTCATATATAATTTAGGTATTTCTGATTTGTTTGTAATTATCCTAGCCTTGGTTCTTGGATGAGCCATATTATTCCTAAAGTTTGCATTTGCATGTATTTTATTAATTTCTGGTAGGCTATTATACAGCATTATCTTCATATGTAAACTAAGGTAGAAAATAGGTGCCAATTCTTGGCTGTTATTTTTATCTTCGTTGTATGCCTTTCGTCCATCTTTATTCAATTTCTTCTCGATATACTTATTATCATATCTATCTTTAATACTATTTGTGAGTTTAATTTCAAAATTATAAAAGACATCCCACATTAAGTGTAAAAAAGGGAGAGAATTCAGATCACTATGATTTATGACTCCTATCGGATTATTAGGATCGCCTACAATCAAGAAAGTTATCTGATTAAGATTATACAATTCATACATCCTTTCTAATACTACAATTAAATCATCTTTTTTATCGATAAAATAAGCATCATTGAGGGTAACTCTCTTATATTCACTTTTATCTTTGACATTTAAACATGAAACGACGTTTTTCTCAGTTACTGGTATATAATCGAAATCCTTCTCTGGACTTGTCGTATTCTTACAAACATTCTCCCATTTTGTCATGATGTCTAAAGCTATATTATTAGTGTTTTTTATTGCTTTTCTTACATTTTGTAACTTCATCTCTGTCACACTCTCCTAAAATCAAATCTGTATATTAAATTTATAATGTTATTTATAACTGTATGTGTTTTTGATGGTTAGATTTATGCAATTGTACTAGTTTTCCTCACCTATGATGGAGGTGCAATCTCAGAATTAAATGGAAATTGTGTGGAACAAATGAGAAAAATTGGAAGTAAAGCTGATTGGAGATTAATTGCTTAATCCAGAATGACAAATCGGAAAAAACTAAATATATTTTTAAAATAGATATTTGATAGTATATGTTAACTGATTACTACCAGAAAAAGTTAATGCAATGGCAATACAATCCTGCATACAGAGACTACAGTGATTATGTAATAAGAAATAAGAGTAAATTAGCAAAGGAATTCGAAGAAGATAGAGATACCGGATTTTCAGAAGTTTGTGATTTTCTGCACGAATATGAGGAAAATCAGGTAAAAAATGCTGCAGAGGCAATCCTTAGTGAAAGCTTTAATCTGGATAAGGATGTTCTGAACATTCTTGTATCAGCAACTTTAGAGGCTTGCGGTTTAAAAAATGAGGCGAGCGATTTATTGAAGTTAGCCGTTGTGGGGTTAATTGGTTTCGGAATGGTGGCTATACTTGCAAGCATATTCTCCAAGAAATGAGTGATAAATATGGAAGTAAAAGATTTCGATCCACTGGTTAAGGATAAAATTTTTCATCTGCTTGATAAGATAGAAGAAAACAAAACCGCCTTTAAGGACGACTTGAAAAAAGCATACGGAATTTATTCAAAAGGACTAGACATGACACAGCTTGATCATGAGTCATTTCAAATAGGATATTTCATGGGCTATTTTCAATTATATTTTAGAGATCTGTCATATCAGGCT
>JAKAYH010000509.1 GCA_021826835.1 Thermoplasmata archaeon
AATAACACTACAACTTCGTTATTGGCATCATAGAATATAATGAAGTTAAACTTTCCTAGGGTAATTAGAACATCTTTTCCATTAACACCGTTAATATTCACAGGAATTGACCACCCTGGATTAAAAATCATGCCTTCAATATCAATGTCATTATTGTTTACGTCTGTTCCGATAATTCTAGCTGCCGATATAACACCCATCATTGTTGTATTACCAATCCTATCGATCAAATTAGCAGAAAAGCTAATAGAACTTATTGTAAGAAGTTCAGTCTTTTCACACGAAACAAAGAAACTAGATACCAAAAGATTCATCTGCTCTGGTATTTTTATTTCCTTGCTTTCCTTCTCAATTTCTTTTTTTGATAATGAATAGAACTGCAATCTATCGGAGCCAATGTTTATTATCCGATCAAGTAAAGGCAAAACCGGCCTAATTAAAAATGAGTCTTTCTTTGATTTAAGTACCTCCAAAGTATTGATTACTGTTTCAGTCCATTCTGTTTTATTGTTTGACTGTATTATCATTTTTATCCACACTTGAATAGATAATATGTTCAAATTAATATAAATACTTCTAAAAATCACAACTTTTTTGGCCTTATCTATATCCCCCAGCCAATAGTGGGCCTGGCCGGATTCGAACCGGCGATCTTCGCTGTGTGAGAGCGACGTCATAACCACTGGACTACAAGCCCTCCATTGTAATTTTATTCAGGTTAAAAGTCTTTTAGATATGACATACCAAAAGGGAGGAAGGAGAGAGCAGAGAGTGAGCGATTTCATTTTTTAACGTATTTATCTGCAACATGTGATAGGCTGCATTCATATTCATTGTTTTTGTTCTTAAAGAAATTTACAAGAGCAAATCCTATTTATCATAACATACAATAATTGATCATGAAGGACCAATTTGAAAAGATTTTTCGAGGGAAGGATTTAAATTATTATTCGGACGATCTACCATTGATCTCCTTTCTTTCATATCTCAAAATAGGAAATAAAAAGGGAATGGAGGAACTTGGAAAATATGTCTCTTCAGAGCTTATTGAAATAATGGATTTTGTCGATCATAAGGGAAAGCCTGAATTGATCACATGGGATCTGGACGGCAAAAGGATTGATTATGTCAGGCTTTCTCCTGAACATAGAAAGGCTTTGGATAGATTGCAGCAACTCGGTGTTGTGAGAAAAAGTGCAAGCGGTGAGGATGACTGGTTATATCATTATATCAGTGGATATGTAATCTCAGACTCCGGAATATTCTGTACTCTGACACTGACAGCCCAAACTGCCTATGGGATAAAGAAATATGGGAATAGCTCAGAGATGAAGGAATTTTTAATTAAATATCTGGATGAAAAGGAGCCATGGTACGGCGCAACCTATTACAGCGAGACTCAGGGAGGCAGTGATCTTGGGGCAAACAATACAATGGCGGTCAATGAGGATGGCAAATGGTATTTAACAGGTTCAGACAAATACTTTGCAAGCGATGCGGGTATCGCCGATGGTGCCATCGTTACTGCAAAGTATAAGGAAGGGGGAGTAAGATCATTGGCCCTGTTCTTTGTGCCATCAATTAACACAAAAGGAGGACTTAATTACCAGATCAGAAGATTGAAGAATAAGATGGGAACCATTGCTGTACCGAGTGGAGAAGTTGAGATGAATAAATCCGAGGCTTATCTGATCGGAGAGAAGGAAAATGGAATCTATTACGCTATGGAAATTCTGACAGTATCAAGAATAGATGATGCCCTCGCTGCGGTAGGCATTGCCAGAAAGGCTCTATGGGAGGCATATCTTCATGCTGAGAGAAGGTCGTCCTTCGGTAAAAAACTGATCGAGCATCCATTGATGATCAGGGATCTTACAACCATGGATGATGAACTAGAGGGTGCCACATTGATATCTCTTTATGCGGCTAAACTTTTCAATGATGTATACGATTCAAAACCACCTTACGATAATAATTATAATTACGCAAGGTTCATTTCCCATATTGCAAAAAATATGGCAGCATGGACATCAGACCACATCACTCAATATTCAATGGAAATTTTTGGAGGAATCGGTTTCTTTGAGGAATTTCCTGTGGCAAAGTTTCACAGAGATGCTCTCGTTACATCCATATGGGAAGGAACAAGCAACATACAATCCTTAGACATGCTGGAAGCAATAATGAAGAAAAATGCAGCTGAAATGTTCTTCAATAAAATGGAAAAACTCATAGAAAATATAAAAGATAAAGAGGTAAAAGAGAAAATCAAAATAGCTCAAGAAAAAACCATAAGATACTTCGAAGATGCTATAAAATCTGGCTATGCAGAGTGCCATTCAAAGGAGCTTCTTAGAAAACTTGGAGAGTTTTGTGAGATCTGCCTTATGTATGATCTATATGAAAATAGCAAGAAGGATAGGGACCTCCATGTTGCAAATCTATTATTTGCCACCCTATACAGAAAAGATGAGGTAATTGAAACATCCCTATTCAAAATGGATATCATTGAATGGATGTCAAAGAAGCAATATTCCTAAAAAAATTTATTTTGATTTGACCATATTTAC
>JAKAYH010000510.1 GCA_021826835.1 Thermoplasmata archaeon
GAACCTTTATTACACTCTTCTATTACGTGCTTGCCTCAACTTCAATAGTATTTATGCTTTCAACATTTGGCGGAAGGAAGTTCAGTGAAAAACTCATACTCCTGTTTATTATATTGATAACGTGGGTTTACCCTGCGCTGGTTTTTATTTATTCAGAAAGTGCTACCTTGTTAAAGGTACTATCTCCAGCTTATAAATCAATTATTACTGTGTCAACCATACTGCAATACGCAAATCCATTTATGATTCCTTATGTGTTTAATGATATCATAACTAAGGGCATACTTTTACCGGGTGGTGCCCACGGGCCTTTGTATGATTACGGAATTAATCCTATTTTTGTCACCATTGTTGCCGCCGCTTGGATTGCGATACCATTTATTGTTGGATATCGGAGGATTAAAAAACTTGATTTCTAATATTTACCTAATTATTTATTTCATCTCAAGGAAATAATTGAATTTGTTTGGTTCTTTAAAACATACTCACAGTGTATAATTGAGAAAGAATAAATAATGATAATGGTATAGAATAAACCATGAATATAGAAGTTTTAGAAGGTAACCGGAAGAGCGATGCTAAAAGAAGCATAAAATTAGTAACCTTTTTTGAGCAGGAACAAGTTAACAGTGAAATAACAGAGTTAAACCACTCCCTTAAGGAAGTTGATTTTAAAGGAAAGTCAAATGATATAAGAATTGTCTCTTTACCTCACATAAAGGAGAATTTCTGTGTTGTTGGTCTTGGGAAAAGAGACAAATACTCTATTGAAACCTATAGGCGCGCACTATCTCAAGCCTTAAGAGAGATAAAAAAAACTGGAATTCCATCCGTTATTGCCACTCTTCCTGGAATTGATGGATCTGATGTGGAAGCTTTTGAAACAGCATACATATCAGAAACTACCCTATATGAGTTTTCAAAATATAAGTCACAAAATCATGAGAAGTCAGGGATAACGGAAATTTTAATTTCCGGAAATGGTGATTTGAAATCTGCATTGAGAAGAGGAGAGATACTCGGCAAATCGACAAACTATGCAAGGGATTTTGCAAATATGCCGCCTTCTGAGGGGACCCCTTCTTATTATGAGAAATTGGCTAAGGAGATTAAGAATGTTAAAGTTACTGTCATTGAAAAGGACAAATTTAAGGAGCTTGGAATGGGAGGATTGGAAGGTGTTTCAAGGGCAGCGAAGGAACCAGCCAAACTTGTAATAATGGAATACAAAAACTCTTCTGAAAAGCCAATTGCAATGATCGGGAAAGGAATTATCTTTGATAGTGGTGGAATATCCATAAAACCATCTGCGGGAATGCAGGAAATGAAATTTGACAAGTGCGGGGCTTCTGCAGTTCTTGGCGTGATGAAGGCTCTCAGCGAAATGAATGCCAAAGTTAATGTTATAGGGCTTGCACCATTAACAGAAAACCTTCCTGGAGGAAATGCCTACAAACCAGGGGACATATTGCGTCATTACAATGGAAAGACTTCAGAGGTAATAACAACTGATGCGGAGGGCCGTCTAGTAATGGCGGATGCATTGTCTTACGCTGTTGAAAAATATTCTCCAAAGGCTATTCTCGATATATCAACACTCACTGGAGCTTGCGTAACGGCATTGGGGAATAATATAGCCGGATTGATGGGCAATAATCAGGAGCTTGTCAATAAAATGCTTGGCATTTCATCCAGAACTTGGGAAAAGGTCTGGCAACTTCCAATAGATGATGATTTCAGGGAGCAAATTAAAAGCACGGTGGCCGATATCAAAAATACAGGCGGTTCTCAAGGGGGAGCAGAAACAGCCGGAGCCTTCCTTGAAAATTTTATAGGAACGACCCCATGGCTTCACCTCGACATAGCAGGTACTGCATGGACCCAAGAAAAAACCGCAAAAAAGGAATATGTCGGAAAGGGAGCAACCGGATTTGGGGTCAGGCTCCTTACGGAATTCTCAATTTCAATGTTTAACTGATTTTAAGGAAAGGAGCATTTTATGCTCTTCCCATTTTTTATTGCTTTCTGTATTGCTGAACCAGCGCCACTGTCAATTTTGATTCTCACAATTCCTTTGTTGGAACTTATGGCCTGCAAAATAATAATATCATCAACGTAAATGTTTACGGAACTGTTCTTTTTTCCAGTGTCAAGATAGATAATTCTGTTTTTTATAAGAGGTATAATATCAGTTTTATCATCACTTTCCTGCTCCTTTGCCTCAACGTCGATTCTTACCCGTAACTTCCTCTCTATTTCTGATATGGAAGCTCCTTTTCTACCTATAAGCCTTGCCATCATAGGTTCTGGTACACTAACTACGGCTCTACCTGAACCTTTCATCCTTACTGATATATTTTCTGTGCCAAGAAATTTTGATATTTCATCTTTTACCCTGTTTTTTACATCTTCAGAAATTCCAGCATCCTGCTCTTTGGTAACAGGAACGACAACCACCTGATCACCAAAGGTATATATCTCATACTTCGGTTCATTTGAAGGATGTTCTGTTATAACTATAACTGGTCTTGAAAGATCATCCTGAGTCATACCTGATGGGACT
>JAKAYH010000511.1 GCA_021826835.1 Thermoplasmata archaeon
CCATCTTCTTCAATTGAAGTTGAGATTGGTAATACAAACCTAGTGAGTGGTAACTCCGTGACACTCTCTATTTTCTACTATTATTGAAATAATATTAATTTGAAAATAAACAGGCGGAATTCATTAATATTCTAAAGAAAGCAACACTTTATGGTATAGCCCTATCTTGATTTACAGCTAATTTTGGTATCGTTATGTAACTCAATCTTTGGTCTAACCTTTGAAGCATTCCAATAATATCCCTTTTTAGTAAGATTTCGGTTCAAACTTCAACCTAGTTAGCCACTCTTCTAAATTAATAACATGGGTAGTTAAACCTGAACCTCTATAGATCATGAAAAGGTTTATCTAATGTAAAGTCGTAAATGCTATGTGATGGGCTTCTCTGTTCCTAATGGTTTTGATGATTCATCCCATAATATTTTCAGGATAAGCCGGAAGGCCTTGGAGCAAAACCACACCGAATCAAATGGAGAGACATGAAATGATAGATGAAGAATATATATCGAGAATAAAACTCGCAACAGAGCTTGCTACTAAGAAAATTATGGCTATTCACAGGAAAAGTAAAGATAGTTCCGAAAATGAGAATGAAATTTACGAATATGAGTCACTATTCAGATCTATGATTTACCATGAATTAATGCTTCTTGGGCTCTACTTTGGCGACGTCACCATGGATAATCCGATAAATAGCGAAAAAGGAGTATTGATACATAAGAAACCAGACATCTGGATAGAAAATACAGAAAGCGGAGAATCTTATGTATTGGAAATTAAGATGATCAAACACCATGAAAAAACTCGTATCATCGATCAAATCAATGAAGATAAAAAGAATTCAATACTTGAAGACATTAAAAAGCTCTCCGAGGCTATGCGTGAAGAATCTTTGCAGGTTAAGGGAATAATGGTCTTATCCTATCAGTCTCCAAATTTTGCGGGAGGCGATGACCCCGTCGACATAATGGATAATGAAATTAGAAAAATTGTTAAAAGAATAAAACCGCCTGGCGATTTTATGTTCATGCTATGCAGCGAGGATTTTTGCAGAGTTTTAAAAGCAAAGGAGGTTCTAAAGAAATGAAGACGACAACTAAATTTGAAAAGGACTTGACAGAAAGCTGCGCATTGGCTGTGGAATTTTTAAGGAAGAAAGATGAAAAGTACAACAAACTCAATAAAAGGGAAGGTAAGGACAGACTTTACAGTAGTGAAGCCCAGTTTGTCGCAGAGGTTTATCATTTATTAGTGGAAATGGATAAATCATACAGGATGCATCTCTTTGTAAATTACCTGAACCCTGAAAAGGGGGAAAGAGTAGAAAGGAAAATCCCTGACCTTGTTTATAGAAATGGACAAAACGCGAAAAGCATTGTGGAAGTTAAAGTTCCTGTAGATGAGGATCTATTCATAAGTGCCAATGAATCCCTTAATAAAAAAATAACTGAATTTAAGCTAATTAGCAAAGATTATAAAAAGTTGAAAGAGCACTATTTGGATTTCAGTACTAAATTTCTGGTGATAGCCTACCTTGGAGATATTAAACTTGACGACGGATCAGAATTTCCACTTGTTAAGTTTATTGAATCGGTTCGTAAAGAATTCAAAAGTACGGGTGAAATCAGGGTGATAGTTTGTTAATAACACTTAAAATAGCAATTTTTGTAACTATTTCGAAATTAAAGGAGAAGTGAATAATTGGACGTTACCGCTTTAATCATCGGGCTTGTTGCCGGCATCTTTGTGGGAATAGTTTTAGGATTGTATATTTGGAGAGGTTTGATCACCGATAAATTTGGAAATATAGCTAGCAATGCCCTCAAAAACAACAACGAGCAGTTCATAGCACTGGCGAATGAGAAACTTGTTCCGCTCAAAGAAAAACTTATTGAGTATCAAACATTGGTTACTGATATAGAAAACAAACGCGTAGGTGCATATAGTTCATTAGATACAAAGATCAATGAACTCAAAACCAGTCAGTCCGAACTGGAGAAGGTAACTACGAATCTTGCCACAGCACTGAAAAATCCCACAGTTAGAGGAAGGTGGGGAGAGATCACACTCCAGAGATTAGTCGAACTGGCTGGAATGGTTGAATTCTGTGATTTCGATACTCAAGTATCATCTTCAGACGAGGAAAGAAGGATCAGGCCGGACATGATCGTCAATCTCCCTTCGTCCAGACAGCTAATAGTTGATTCCAAGGTTCCACTGAAGGCTTACCTTGAATCACTTGAGGCCAAAAACGATTCCGAGAGAGATGAACTGATTAAAGCGCATGCCCAATCCATCAGGGACCATTTGAAGGCACTCGCTTCAAAGAGTTATTGGAATCAGTTTAATTCAGCCCCTGAATTTGTTATTATGTTCATTCCAGGTGAAGCTTTCCTATATGCTGCACTAAATGTTGACAAAGACCTCATAGAAGATGGGATGAAGGACAATGTAGTGATTTCGACTCCAGCTACCCTTATTTCTCTATTGAAGGCAGTAGCCCGTGGATGGAGCGAGAAGAAAATGGAAGAAAACGCCAAAAGGATTGGCGATTTG
>JAKAYH010000512.1 GCA_021826835.1 Thermoplasmata archaeon
TTTAGGACTTATCATAGTCACCGAAGCGGTTTCTGCAATACCGATAAAGCTCCATAAAGAACCCAGCGCACCATAAACGATAAGGGCAATGATGAGCCATAATGCCGATTGGAACATAATGAACGAGACTGCTCCAAAGACAGAGAATATTACGATTCTTGTGATCAGTGCAAACGCAAGAGATTTACGGATGCCAATCCTGTTGTTTACCCTCCCAGTATATTGATAGGTTAATGCGCCCAAGCCGGAGTTGAGTATATACATTATATAAATCTCGACCTCGCTCGCCCCAAGATGATCTATTGCGAAAACCGGGTATGGAACGAAAAACAGCTGAAAAGCGAACATCAGCAGAAATGTGCAGAAAAGATAGAATTTTAGGTCCTTTCCAAGTCGAGTTTTGCTTTCTCCTAGGCCTACAAAATGTATGATACTGGAAGGAAAGAACCTGATTCTTTCCATGATCCGGATGGAATGTATATTTGATAGGCGCCTTCTTGGAATTGTTCTCTTAGGCTCCGGGATTGCCAGGAATATTATGATTGCTGAAAGCAGATATATGAATGCAGATATGATGTATATATTTACGAGAAGTTCAGAGCTCTTATTTGCAAAGAATGCAATGAAAATTGTTCCAAATGCAAGTCCGATTACTGTTCCCATTGATGCAACAAAGTTAAACCGTCCCATTACTCCTGGCCATTTGTCCTCACTTGAGTTCTCTATCAGGATCATTGTGCTTACAGGCACAGAAGCCATGGAAATGATCTGGAATGCTATCAGAACAAATATATATGGAAGAAGAGCGTGAACATAAAGCATTGGAAGTAAAGAGATGAAGCCTCCGATAAAGCCAACCAGGATGAATACCTTCCTTTTCTTGTACCTGTCGGACAAAAGTCCCCAGAAAATAAGTGCCGGAACAGACGCAGAAGACGCAATAGCTGATGTTATTCCAACATCAAATACATTGAGGCCAAGGTAAAATGTTATGAAGAGAGGGATAAGAGGAGTGGTTAAGCCGCCTGCTGCATTTGATGCTAGATATCCCAGGTACCAGCTATTATTTGAATAGTTTTCTTCCTGTGGATCGGTCTCAGTAGTTAAGGTCATTCGCTGATGTGCTCCCGACTTGATTTACTGCATCCCTGCTAAATAGTTATTTCTTATGGTGCACCAAAAATTATCAGCTCAGCACAAAATAGGTTTAAAAATAACAGCCAAATAAGCTAGTTCTGCATTCAAGAATGAGATTGGGTATTACATCCTCTAAGAGAAAAACAGATAGCACTCTGAAAAAAGGGTAAAATATGTTGTTTTATAGTCTTAGAACATAGTTTTCTTGATTGCGCCCTGAACTTTTTTCTTCAGGTCTTCGTTTATTTCATCTATCTTGTGAGCTGTCTTTGCATGTTCCGCAATCTTCGGCATCAACTCATCTGGGCTGTTCCCCTTGACACTGAATCCGCAGTTCATCCCTATGTCAGCGCACTTAAATTTGTAAGGCATTTTTTATCTTGATGGCATTACAAATATAATATATATATTTATCTGAATATTCTGTTCAATTAGTTTGTTTTAACTTTGGACGGGGTTTGTTCTCACTCAACAATGTCCCATCTAGATAGAATGATTTCTGCATTCATGGATCTTAATATCCTGGTAATCTTTCCCAGGTTCATTCGCCCTGATAGCATCCATAAGCCGGAATCTAGACACTTCAACTGCATCCCTGGATTTGTCTGCAAGTATCCACCGCCTTCCAAGTTTCTGTGCAACCACACCAGTTGTACCGGATCCACAAAAAAAATCCGCTACCGTCTCCCCTGGTCTGGTGGAAGAGGCAATAATCCTCTCCAGCAGCAATTCAGGCTTTTGAGATGGGTAACCCACGCGCTCTTTAGCCTGTGAATTTATATATGGTATTTCCCAGACATCGGATGCATTGACGAAGTTGTAAACTCCCCTTGAGTCACTGAAGAATTCTGCTTCCCCTGATCCATAATTTACCACTCCAGCCTTACGGTATCTGCTCTTTGTGTATGCCTTTTCTTTCCATGGCTCTATCTTAAACTTGGATGTTTTCGAGTAGACAAGTATGGTATCATGCTTTCGCGCGAACATATTGTGGGACAGGCCCCCTGTTCTGTACCTCCAAATTATCTCGTTTATAAAGCGATCATAGCCAAATATCCTATCCATTTCGACTTTTACGTAATGAACAGCATGCCAGTCCAGGTGTAGATAGATCAGACCGGTAGACCTGAGAAGCCGTCTTGTTTCAACCAACCGCGGCCTGAGCCACTCTATGTAACCGTCGATGTCAGATGTCCATGTGTCTTCAAACGAATCTTCTGAAGCCCTTATTCTTGATTTGGCCTTCCGCTCCTTGCCAGTGAAAAATGGTGGATCCATATATATCAGATCAATAAAGTTTTCCGGAAGTCCACGCATAACGGTTAAATTGTCACATAAATAGAGCAAGCCATTGCCCTGTCCTTCCTCGCTTCTAAATATCCCTTGTCTCATATCGGGAGTGTATCTTTGGTCC
>JAKAYH010000513.1 GCA_021826835.1 Thermoplasmata archaeon
TCAATAGGAGAGATTCATTCAGCATATTGTTTACAAATAGCAGACCGGCAATGAAATTGGGAAACATAAAAATAAGTGTAAACACTTAAACTTGAATGTCAAAATTAGAAATTAAGGCTGGCGGCATCAAACTGGATCACCCTGTAATGCTCGCTTCAGGGATACTGGATGAAAATGGATATACAATGAAAAAAATACTTGAGGAGGGCGCGGCAGCCGCAGTGACAAAATCAATCGGAGCTGAGGAAAGGAATGGATATATATCTCCAGTTGTTGTTGAAGGCGAAGGATATATCATCAATGCCATGGGTCTGCCAAACCCCGGAATAGAACTGTATGAAGAGGAGATCAGGATAGCAAAAAAATCAAAGAAACCTGTAATAGGAAGCATATTCGCGGCAGATCCGGACGGTTTTTTAAATCTTGCAGAAAAAATGGTTGACTATGGAGTTGATGGCATTGAGCTGAATCTATCATGTCCACACGTTAAGGGCTTTGGAACAGAGGTGGGCAGTGATCCGGTCCTTGTGAAGGAAATTGTAAAGACCCTAAAGGGTTCCATAGATAAACCTGTATGGTCAAAGCTTTCACCTAATGTGACAGATATTGTGGAAATTGGACAGGCAGCTTCGGAAAGCGACGCGCTTGTTCTGATAAACACTGTAAGGGCAATGGCCATAGATATCTATGCGCGAAAACCTGTCCTCACAAATGTTTATGGCGGAATGTCCGGTTCATCTATCAAGTCAGTTGGAATCAGACTTGTATACGAAATAAAAAAGGAGCTTGATATGGAAATAATTGGAGTTGGAGGTATACAGAACGGAAATGATGCCATAGAATATATAATGGCCGGAGCCTCAGCTGTTCAAGTTGGCACAGCGGCATGGAAATATGGCAGGGGAGTTTTCAAGAGTATTATGGATCAAATAGCCCAGTTTATGGAAGAGAATCACATAAGAGGAATAGACGAAATTATTGGGGTGGCAGTACAATGATTTACCATTTGATGGTCAACGAAAAGGTGAAAGAGACGCCTACGGTTTTTTCCATATATTTTGACTGGGATGTCAATATTTTGCCGGGACAGTTTGTTATGGTTTGGGTTCCTGGATTTTCAGAAGTTCCCATGACGGTTGCTTCGGTAAAGGATAAAAAGTGCATAACCGTGAAAGTTTATGGAAAGACCACTGAAAAATTAAGTCAAATTGAAAAAGGTGACTTGCTTTATATACGAGGGCCATATGGGAAACCATTTACGTTCAACAATGGAGAAAAATTGCTCATCGGAGGGGGATCAGGAATGGCTTCTTTGAGATCCCTGATTGATGAGAAATCCACTGGGATAATTGCCTCAAAAACAGGTGATGAATTACTGTTCGAAGATGAATTTCTTCCAGGAAGAGCAATATGCGTAACAGAGGATGGGTCCAGCGGAATCAAAGGCCTGGCCACAGAAGGGATTAAGGCGGTCGATCTCAAGAAATTTGACGCTATTTATGTATGTGGCCCTGAAATGATGATGAAATCCATTTTTGAAATTCTAAAGGATACAGATCTGAATGTGGAATTTTCCTTCGAGAGAAGCATGAAATGTGGGATTGGATTATGCGATTCCTGTTCAATAGATGGTTTACAGGTATGCAAGGACGGACCTACGTTTAACATGAACCAGGTTAGGGCAATGTACGAATTCGGAAGAACGAAACTTCTATCATCAGGAAAAAGAATATATATGAAGTGATCTGCATGTTAATAACTGAGATTTTTCACAGTATTCAGGGGGAAGGCCCCCTTACTGGCATACCAATGCTCTTTATTCGAACAAACAGATGCAATTTAAGATGTAGATGGTGTGATACGGTGTACTCCTTTGACGGTGGTAAAGAATATGATCTTGAGGATCTGATTGATCTGGTAAAAAATTCATGGGAAAGATGGGTTTGCCTGACTGGTGGCGAACCGTTACTCCAAAGGGAATCTCAGGATCTGGTTGAAGCCGTCAATCTTTTGGGAAAAGGGGTTCTTATAGAAACTGGTGGTTCGCTAGATATTGAACCTTACACAAAATTTGAGCACAGCGTGATAGATATGGATATTAAAACCCCATCTTCCGGCGAAACTTCCAAAATGAAAATGGACAATCTGAAGTTGCTGAGAAAAGAAGATTATGCAAAACTTGTCATTTCCAATGAGGAGGATTTTCTATTTCTTGAAGATATTTACAGGAATTGGGGGGACAGAATAAATCTTATAGTCCAACCGGCATGGGGCATAAGTAATGAATGGATCGTCAATAGAGTTATTGAAAGGAAAATGAACGTCAGATTCATGTTGCAGGAACATAAGTATATATGGGGAGAAAAAAGAGGTGTGTGATTGGAACAACAAAACTTCACTGGAAATTTTTATCGCAATGGCTTCTTTGAAGAGTTGATGGTAAGTGTCAGTGATGGAAAAATAACGGACATAAAGAAATTTAAAAAGGGAGAGAGGTCTATTAGATTGGAAGGAGCGGTTCTCCCAGGTTTCATTGATATTCACGTTCAT
>JAKAYH010000514.1 GCA_021826835.1 Thermoplasmata archaeon
GCAACGATCTGTGTATATTTCTTATCATAAGGGTTCCACCTGCAAGCCCTGTGAGCATAAAACTTGCAACTATGATTGCCGCATAAACTGTCTTCAGACCATATTGAATAGAACTGTAATAGACAAATTCCTGGCCAATAACTGCCTCAGCAATAGTTGAAATTGCTGCCGAAATTGACAGAAAATAGATCCTTTCTGAGAAAAAATTCACTGTTTTTTCCCTGATAGGGGCGGAAATAGGATGTATAATGGGGATTTTCAGGGAAAGCATAAGAATGGCTAAACCTAGAAGCACTCCGAGTACACCGTCAATAATGAGAAGATGCATCCAACCTACGGGATAGGCAAAGAGGGTTCCACTTAGTATTCCGGTCCCGGAGCCAACGCCAAAGGCGGCATTGTAAGCTCCAGTCATAAAGGTTCTCCCTTTATTTATCTGCAGGTTCTCAATCAATGCCAGAGCGGGAGAAGAGAACATAGCTGCTCCTGCTCCAGTAAGAAACCTGAAAAGTGAGATCTCAGCAAATGAGACTGAATAGGCACTGACTATTGAAGATACTCCCATAATTAGCAATCCAGCTATGGCGGTTTTCCTTGGACCGATCAGAGATGCCACAGTCCCACCAACTATCTGGAACGGGATCAAGCCAAGATAAAAAGCTGTGCCAATGAATCCTGTCTCTATGGGCGTAAGATGAAGAGACAGAGAAATATATGGAAGTGTGGTTGACGTGGAGAACCAGTTCAATCCATAGACGAATCTTGCAACATAAACAGTAAAATAAAGAGGTCTTGAATTCAATTAGCAGTTAAAAGCAAATTCACTTATAAATAATAAGAGTTAATTAAATAGATTTTGGGGAGATCTTTATTTGGTACCTTTAGAGCAGACTTGATTCATTCTGCATTAGTTTTGTTATGGATGTATTCATTGCTGAAGGGCCAATAACAGCAGAGGCAACTAGATAATCTCCCTTAACACCAATTGAGAAAGTTAGATTTAAGGACGTCTGACCCTGACCGTTTGAGTAAGTTGTGTTGAAAACAAAGAACGTCATTCCATCATAGCTCATATTCACCACAGAAAGGCCGTTGTTTGAATCTTTAAGTGAATTGTTAAGGGAAGTTGTCAAATTCCTGTAAATCTGCGAGACAAATGATGAATGTGTCCCTTCAATGTATCCCAGTGCAAGTGTGCTGTTAGAACTTTCTGAATGGAAAGCTTCGAGGCCCACACCAGAAATAAGAGTCCCATTGTCAGTCATATTTAAAATACTGTAATAGGGGCTTCCTTTGAGCAATGATGAATAATTGCCAAGTGCTTTACTCCCCGCATTTGGATTTAAGAGGAATGCGCTTATGTTAAAGAGGCTCTTATATGAGGTTGTAAAATCTGTCTGTACGGAAGTAGTTGAAGCAAGATGTTCTACGGTGGAGAAATTGAGTTTGTATGAATTTAGTATGGAGATTTCATAAGTCACCAAGTTTGTAAAGTCGCTAAGGGTTCTATTCTTTCCCCCATGATAAAAACCAACAATTATGTAATTAGAATAGAAATCGTAGAATGCTGCTGTATAGTTTGAATCTGCTTTGGCATATCCGAATATATAAAACGAACCGTCGGTTACCCCAACTGTAAGATTGGTTAAATTATCCTTGGTTAAATTGCTGTATACCGATTTGTTTGTAAGATTGGCAAACTGGGATGAACTCAATGAAGCGTAAGCAAAAGCCATTGCACTATGGTTCGTTGACACAAATGCCGCAGCCTGTGCATAGTTTATATGCAAATAAGAGGCGTTTGTTGAAATGGGAGTACCATGTGTGATGCCGTCCATAACATTCATCAGTAAACTTAAATTAGATACTCCTATTGTTATGTTCATTAATTCAACCCAGTGCCCTGACATCGATTGGTTTACTTCACTGGATGAAACAATCCTTGTACCAGGGGAAGTCTCAGGAAGGGCCGTAATAGTAGTTTTGGATGAAAACAGGCTTGTATGCGTTGCCGCAATATATCCAACACCTCCAACAATTACAACTAAGACTACTACAATAGCTATTAATGAGCTTTTCACTTAACGTCATAAATGATTCTATATTTAAATTTTTTTGATGCTAAAAGATTGCTCCTGCAGCCTAATAATTCCTAATTCTGTAGTTTCATCTTCACTATAAATGGCCAATACTGATTAGTATTTATATTTAAATTAGCCTGCTAAAACCCCTGAGGGAGTCATTATATTGAACCGCCGTGGGTTTCAGTATTTCCAGGTAATTTTCAAATCTCGCGACAGGATGGCATTTTCATCTGATATCCATTAATTCTGTTAAATATAGATTACTTACATACATTCGCAAAGCAAGCAGGCAAAAAAGGCATTCGAACAATATCTTAACTGGTAATATATTTTTTAACTAGGGTGTCTTCTATGAAAAAAGTTCTTTGACATTCATATGATTACATCCACATTATTTATCTTTCCTTCAGTGCTTATCCTCTTTTGCCTCTCATTTCTGACATTCATGAGATCATTCATGAGGTC
>JAKAYH010000515.1 GCA_021826835.1 Thermoplasmata archaeon
ATAACGTAACGGCAGTGTTCGAGATGAACATCTCAGTAGGAAGGGGCACTAATGTTTTCAGCATTTTTTCAGAGATGAGAACAAACATCTCTGGTAATTTCATCACCATTCTTGTCAGACCGGATTCCACGGTGTATATTTACCCCTTTGCTGCTTCCATTTTTGCTGCAGCTCTCTTTACTGGGATATCGCTATTAGAAATGCGAAGATTCAATAGAAATTTTATGCGCAAATGAAAGACAATTAAGAAGGGGCAGCAAAACAGTCTATGAGGTTCATAAAATCTGTTATGGGATGTAGATACACATCATGGATCAATCAACTCCAAGTCTTCTCGAAAGCTAATTTTATGCTTTCGATCCCTGTATATAATCCATTTGAAAACCAAAAAATAGCATCATCAGACAGCAAAGGTGCGACTTCGTCGAAATTTCCTGAATTGGCTGCCTTTTCATATGCTCGCAAGAATTCTTCCGGCGATTTAATATCCATATTTCTCCCTGTGCTAATTCAAGATCGGCAGAAATTTTTTGTCATTTACCATTTTGATTACTTTTTAGTTGTAAAGCTTGTTCATCTCATAATTATTTATGTAATCCAATCAGCACTGAGTTGTTTCCCATGTGCAATTCTCTCCTTATTGTAATCAAGTCTATTCTCAAGCCTTACAAATCCTCTGTTTGCCCATATTTTATAGAAGAGAAATACCTATTTTACAGCTTCGATAGTTCCATGAACGTTCAGATCATAAACAAGTTCATTGTGTTTGAAAATACGAATTTTATTAAATCCATAATCTCTCAATCTTTTGATAATGTCATCCCTATTCCCTATTACTTTGTTACCTATACATGTGGTATACTCGATTCTCACCATTTCAAACTTTGATATTCCTTCGTCATTAATGATCTCGAATTCCTTTCCCTTAATATCTAGATCCAATAAAAATGGCGCTTCAATGGAAAATTCCTTAAGAATGGAAGATAAGCTTACACTTTTAACTCTAACTGTCTTCTTGTTTTCTAAATCATAGGCAGATGAATGTTCACTACCATTTGGATCAAGTGGATAATCTATTTCTCCGTCATTTCCAATGGCATAATTCTTCATTATGATCTTTTCCGATAATTCAGGATTTAGTTTTAGATTTTCCAGTGCGAGATTATACGAGTTAAAATCAGGTTCAAATGAGTAAATTATGGCGCCTCTTGATGCATAGTATAACGCTGTATCGCCAATAAATCCTCCAGCTTGAATAACGATTTTGTTATTTAAGTCAAAGTTGGAAAAATGTATATCACTCAAAAAAGTTTCAGAAAATATAAGGGGATCAAAATTCTTTATATTAAATCTTATATTATTCGGTGTTTTTACTTCATTATCTTTATAATTCCAGTATCCTTTCTTATCAGAAAACTCTACACCATAAATAAGTCCAAAAGCAAACAGTTTTTTAATATCTTTCGCATTTTCTTTATTGAAAGATAATTTAAAATTATTTGGAAGTACTAGATGCCCGCTTTTTTTAACTAAATTAATGGAATTATATATCCTATTTCTTCTGCTAAGCGTATTAAGCCAAAGGTCCTTATTCATTTAATTCTCATCTATGCTTTAATCCAGACTTAAATCTCCATGTTCTATTTAATCTTCTCCTTTTGATATAATACATTATGCCTGTTGATTTTTTCCTTCTTTCCTCTTTTGACTGACTCAAATAATTTTTCAGAGATGCCATGGTATGCTCTTAATGCAACAAGTAACATTTGGGACGGCCTTCCAAACCCAGCGTGATCTTATTTGTAATTCTTTCATACTTCCTCGTTCTCTTTTAGGATCTATCTTAAATTACTCTTCTTCAGCAATCATGATGTTTGATTAATGAAAATAATAAACCAAACTCTTTCCGCAGCCATATAGAAGATAAAATACTATGTTTGAAGATGGCTCGTTCGTTCCTCAAAGCTGGTACCGTAAAGTTATTGACCGAGGACTTTAATTTTCACCGATTTATTCAGAAAAACTTGAACAGTGAAAAATTTCTTTTCTGCCTGCGTTACAATATTGTAAATGAGA
The DNA here is from genome assembly GCA_021826835.1 of Thermoplasmata archaeon. The sequence continues at coordinate 2,077 of JAKAYH010000515.1, forward strand.
GATTTTACGAGTCTGCCCGTCAGGATATTTTATCGTAATTTCCTGAAAACGACCAATCTGTTGGTATTTGTTCCCTTGGTATGGTTTCTCACGCCCCAAATGTTGGAAGTCTTTGTGAAGTTTTGCACGTTAACCATAATCCCCAGAGGCTCGAAGCCTTCGTTTATGCCGTCTCTGAGTACGTGTTCATCCAGATTTGTTTTTCCGTTTCTCACCTCTCCAACCTCGAATATTACGTATCCATTATTTTTCGTGACAGCAAAGATCTGTTTCATTACTTCTCTTATGAAGAAGTTCCACTTTTCAATGTTTGCAGTTGTGAATATCCTTGATTGTCTGGATCTCACATCAAGAGCATTGAACCAGCATCTAAGCCAGTTATCCTTTGCATAATCCACAACATTAAGAAATGGAGGTGAAGTAATTGTCATATCGATGCTCTCTTCATCAATCAGTCTTGAT
>JAKAYH010000035.1 GCA_021826835.1 Thermoplasmata archaeon
TATTGAATTATATTCGACACAATGAACCTGAATCAGCTATACCGTGTGAAGATTTCAGGAAGAAATAGATAAAAATGTGGTCTTACAAAAATATCAGTATTCTTGAGCAAACTCAGAAAATTGCTTAAAATGGCCCTTCCAGATAAAACTTCTCACAATAAACTTAACAGATAGAATGAACACGGAAATTTACAGAAAAATAAGGATAATGGATTCATTGTCTCTCAGCTAATGTATACCTTAAATAATATCGTCTCATTGTTTTGTAAAAGTTCATAGATAGATGTTCTCATAGTGTCTCAAAGGCATAACAGGATAGGAGGATATAGCTTTCAGACGTGTGCGGAACTGGGGGCAATTGATTTTATGCATAGTTATTTTCCATATTTGCGGGACTCTGAAATCACCATAAATCAATTTTCCTAAACAGAAAAATTAAACTACAGGTAATATTGGCTCCAGCAGATCTTTATTTACGATTTTTTCCTGCCCCAGTGAAGTAACAGGAAAAGGTTATTATACAAAATGCAACAATATCCTATTATGCTTGTAAGGGACATTGATAGAAAGCTTGACATGCGTCTGGTCCTAAAATTACGCCAGAACACTGATTTGTTTAACGCACTTCTTGATTTTAAGACTAAACTTCCAGTTTTCATATACTCAAAAGATGAGGAAACGTGGATGAGTACATACCTGCCAAAGAAGTCCGACAATCCAAAGATAGGCATTCTTCTTAAAAGATTCAATGCCCTGGAACTTGATGACGCCTTCGTAATTGACAGTAGGATCAATAATGTCAAGGATCTTTCTGTTATAGATAGACTGATGGAAGTGCCGTCATTCATCGTTAACAGGGCTGACATGAATTCCGGCTATCTTAACATCTATGCGAGATTTCATAGTATGAGGTTAGATGAAGTCTCCCAAATCCTGAACGAATACACACTTGATTCCGAAAATGCCAGGATAGAATGGCTTGGGCCGAGCAATGGCATAATGTACATAATGGATCTTATAAATAAGGAATACCGGGTGTCTCTTATAACATATCTTATTCCTATGAATGGAGAGGGGGATCCTAACTTGTCCTCGCTCAAATCGGATTACCTGATTGAGGTGGCGAATTCTTTGACTAAAAGTGGGGGTTTCATTTCTGTTCTGTATTCTGACTCTCTTTTGAATGCAAATATGCAGGGTATTACGGCAGTATCTGAAAATGATGGTGTGTATTTATTCTCATTGCACAACCAGTATCTCAGTGAGGTAAGGAAGAGATCAAATGAGAAGCATATCAACAGGATAAGATTCTTCGTTAAGCCCTTTGGTGACAGGTATGAGGTTACGGTTTTCATTCCGTCAGTAAATATTTATGAATATTACTCCATCGTATACGATGTAGCCAGAAAATACCAGAATACTGTAACAGTAAAAAACATCCTGCCTTATTCTCCCGAGATATGGGATTTTATCTGATTCATGAATTGTTACTGTTTAAGGTATTCATATGCATGATATACTCAGATCAATTCCTGTAATATGTGCTAAAACCCAATCAGACTCATTGCACCTATGATGATATCGCTGTAAGGACAAGCCTAGTCTTTATGAAAGTCCCGGAATCGTACGAAATGGCTTTCTTCAGGCTATCACTGCTTTCAATGAACGCCTTGCACTTTATTCCGTTATCCTCATCAGCCTTGACAGGAGAAAGCCACTCCTCAAAGCCGATTCTTTCGGGAAGGGTTTGCATATAACTGATTTTGAAACCAGCCTCTGACAACGACTCTTCCCAGAATCCCTGCGTTTCCGCAGAAACATGTGTCGGATCTCTTATTCTCTCCAACGTGTTGAATGAGGCATCGGTGTCCAGTTTTGGTAGAATCATATCTGCAAAACCAAGATAACCACCAGGTCTCAGCACACGCCTTGCCTCACTTAAGAATGCCCGCTTGTTCGGGAAATGATGGGCAGCTCTTCTGCAGGTCACAACATCAAATGTGTGATCCAGGAACGGAATTTTTTCCGCTTTGCCTATAACAAAGATTACGTTGTTCAAATTCTTTTTTAAAGCCATTTCTCTGGCTTTTTCAAGCATTTCTATCGTCGTATCCAGTGCAACAACAGTACGGTAAATTGAAGAAAGTCTGAAGCTAGTAAACCCTGTTCCTGCAGCAATGTCAAGCGCCGTGTATGCTCCGTTCCTTGGGAGATGATCCACAAGGAGTGAAAGATCGTTGCCTAATTCATGTGACTTACTTTCGGCATAGTATTCGTAATTCTTCTTGAAAAATACCTGTTCTTTCGAATTGTTAAGCTGGTAGCCTTCTTTCCCAGATTGCCCCATCGCCCAGTAATGTTTATACATACATTAATTCATTCATATAACCAATAAAATTATGCCTTTAATACATAAATTGAGGGGAGTATTTCATGGCAGGCATGCGGCATTTACGGTTGTGAGAATATCAATCAAGCTTTCCTTTCCACTGTTTATTCCAGTCATGTTTTTGTAATGGGAGAATACGTATGAAGAAGACATGGGATCACCGTAATTTCCCTGTGAAGTATCAAAGGGCCCGGTTCTTATAACGCCGTCAGGCTGAAACATGAAGCCGAAATGAACAAACGCTCCATTGGGGCCAGTTATTATTTCCATTGTGACCAGATGGCCTTCCACGTCAGCGATAGGTTTACTGTAATTCTGCAACTTCACCTGTGTCTGATACTTCATTGCCGTATTGTATATTGCCAGCGGTAGAGTAGCTTTCAGCTCTGAAAGACCGACACTTGTTAGATCAGTTGAATTTATGGGTGTATTTTTTACTGTTCCTGTCAGTGTCTGATTATACATATAGAATGACTCAAAGTTGAAAGAAACACCGCCTAACGAAAACGTTGTATTCATTCCATAACTTCCCATGCCTGAACTTCCAAGGAAAAGAAGTGCTGGAGTGTTGTTATAAAAATCAAAAGGCGCAGATGTGTGTAACACAACATCCCCTGAAATGTTCTTTGTTGAGTTTATGAGATCATAGAGCACCCACGAATTGTCTGCACCATAGGGGCAACCATACCAGCTTATGAAATATATGGCACTGGTGTTGTTGGAGAGTAGATCTGAATTAGATATTTTCATATACTGACCCATAACAACATCGGAATTCTTTGATTTCAAAGCAGGAACAATGTATAGAACAGACAACACAACCACCACCACAACTATAACTGCAACGGCGGCAATGAGAATGCGCTTATCTTTCCCTCTATGTATATCAGAACCACCTTTGCTTATCCCAGCAGACATGTGAAATTTTCCTCTTTCCAATGCTATGCAAAAAAGGGTATATTAATGTTAAGATAGGTGTAAAATATGGAAATTTTGGTTTATTGATGATCTTTCGGATTACCTGAAAACCTCAGAACATAGACTTTTTAATCGCACCCTCGACCTTCTTCTGCAGATCCGGGGTGATCTCGGTTATGTTATGAGCAGTCTTAGCGTGTTCTACGATCTTGGGCATTAGCTCTTCCTTAGTCTTTGCTGACGCCGTAAACCCACAGTTCATTCCTATATCGGAACAGGCGAATTTGTATTTTGCCATATTTATCAATACTAAATACTCTAACTTATATATAATCTTTGTTAAGTATTCCATTTATCATTGCTCATTTGAAAATAACCATGAAGAATTTACAAAGTGAATCAATATATAAAATGGATTAGAATATATCCAAATAGATACATAAAATTTTTTGTATTACAACATCCAATTTTGACAAAGGTTGTTCCTCTATGCACTTAGAAAGATATTATTTCGGTATATGTCACGTGATAATCTTCCCTGGGGACTTTAGCTTTTCTGTCAGTGCTTTATATAAAATTGTAATAAAAGATAATAATTATTTCAAGGGAGTTTCCTTATACAGTTTCATAAACTTGTTGTATACGTTGGACGCGTATCCTTCCAGGAGTTTCACTTTCAAATTCTCCCCCTCACTCATTTCCTCTGGAAGTGATTTCAGGTTTATGTTCACATTGCTGATGGAACCCTTAAATGCACTATAAGCAAATTCCGCTGAACACAATGCATCGGATATGGCATTTCTGTTTCCATTTTGCATAACGTATGTAGCCAATTCAATTGTCCTTATGGCTCTGGAAGCTATCTTGAGTGGAGGCCGTATTGCAATTAGTGTTGCCTCGTTAATTTTCCTTTTCCTGGCCTGCTTTTCCTCCTCCGTGGCTCTCGGAAGTTTCCATGACTGTGAAATGAGGTTGAACGCATCCTCATCTTCTTTCTCCAGTTTCAGGAAATCTGACATGATAACATCAGATTCCCTGATAATTTCCCCCATCCTCTCTTGCACAGATTCATATCCTTTTTTATTGACAGTTAGATTGGCCACCATCTTTGTAAGTGATATTGCGATGCTGCCAACAACCGCACTTGCAGACCCTCCACCAGGCGTAGGTGTTGCGCTTCCAAGCCTTCTGAGAAATTCCTCAAATTCCATATGTGATTTAAGTAAAGTCAAGTACAGGCATAAAAGTTTGCAGAAAAGCTTTATTGAGTTTCCAAGAGCTTGTATTCAAGAATCTTTTTTCGGTCGATCCTATCCATACATAGATAATAGGAGAGAGAGTTGAGAATGCTATCCAGGGGAACTAGACCCACAATTTCAGATTCTGTAACACTGAGGCCGTACCTTTTCGCTTCAAGACGAACAAGTTCAAGCGCACGATATATGGGAGTTTTGTGGAAATTTGTGAGGTTCATTGAAATCTGAATCTGGTTCTTTTCTTTTATGAAAAAAGCCAGAGACTTAACAAAAGCGAGTCCACCGTCCTTTGCTCTCAGGGCTGTAGCTATTTTTTTACCGATATTGAGATCCTGTGTATCCAGATATACATTATAGGCTATTAGAAAGTCCCTTGCACCAATTATAGATGCTCCTGCGCTTCCTACCACGGAAGGACCGTAATCCGGGATCCATTCTTGCCGATTAATTTGTTCCTTCAGTTGTTCATACTGAAATTTAGAGTTACGAATGTTTTCTAAGTTTCGTCTGGAATCTTTAGTGGCAGCTTCAGAATAAAGGTATACAGGAATAGAGAGCTCACTGCCAACCCTCTCTCCCAATTTTCTCGCCAGTTCAACACATTCTCCGATTGTCACGCCGGAAATAGGAATGAACGGAACCACATCAGCTGCACCGAACCTCGGATGCTCTCCATGATGTTTTTCCATGTTGATAAGGGATGCTGCAACCTTTATACCGTTAAATGCGGCATTCACGGCATTCTCAAACGATACAATAAATGTTACCACGGATCTGTTGTGACTTGCATCCATTTCTATGTCCAAAATTTTAACCGTATCGGTTGACTTGATTGCACCGACTATCTGTTCCACGACACTTGAATCAATTCCATTGCTGAAGTTTGGCACACACTCAACGAGTCGCATGCTAAGGAATGGTTCACTGTCTATTTTAATCATGTTTTGTAAATCGTATGATTCTTCCATTTTTAATATGTCGTTCGAGACCATCCTGTTTCATTAGATATTCAGCACTCGAAAGAAAGGAGATTAGGCCTACTTATTCAAGTGTAGCCAATTATTAATTTTTTTAAAGCGATTTTTTCATAACGAGGGACTCAAAATTTTTTTATACAACTACCACATTAGAATCCAGATTAAAGTCCAATTCCGTACTAGTTTAATTGGATCAGGGTGATAAATATATGATTTCAACGGGAAGCGATGGTCTGTCATTAAACCAGAAGATTCAGAAGTTTACTCTACTCAATGAGTCAGGTGATAAATGGCTCAGCAGGAGGAAAATCATCGGTGGAACTAACACCAATTTGATGGAACTGATTCCACATAAATATCCTTGGGCTATGGAACTGTTTAGAAAACATTCTGAGAATTTCTGGAGCGTTGACAAGATAGACATGTCCAAGGAAAAGGAAGATTATGATTCCCTGTCTGAGATAGAAAAAAAAGCCTTTGAAAAAATTCTCTGTTCTGTTAACAGTATAGAGAGCCTTACTTATCTGAATTATCAAATAGTGAACCAATATATTACTGCCCCGGAGGTCAGTCTCGGCTTCTCTGTCCTGCAATTCCAGAACGCTAAACACGCTTACGCTTACTCTAAAATTATAGAGAGTTCAGTTGGTCTCACTGAGAGCGAAAACGTCTACAATGTCTGGAGAACTTCAGAGGAGCTTAGAAAGAGAAACTCTCTTTTCAATGCTAAACTGCTTGAATTTTGTAACAATCCAACAACTGATAACTACTTAAGGAACGTCGTTGTCTGTGCTATATCCGGTACGGTATTCGCCCTAACGGAATTCAGTCTCATCTATGCAATGGCCAGAAGGTCCAAACTTACAAGTTCATCTAATTTGTTGAAATATGTTCACAGGGATATAAGGGAGCATTCAACATTCCTTCTTCATGTTTATAACACCACGTTAGAGGAAAACCCGAAACTGTCAACTGGTGAGTTCAAGAGGTCTATTTCAAATCTAGTTAGAGAGATGGTGAATATAGAAACCGATTTTGTTCAGTCTGTATCCGCCGGTATGATACCAGGATTGAGCGACCTCTCCATTGCAAAGTTTTCGCAGGCCCAGGCTAACAGGGTTTTAAAAACCGCAAACCAGGAGATCATGTATCCGGGCATTAGTGGAAACCCACTGCCATGGTTTGATACATTTGCTGAAATAAAATCGATCTGAATTTTTTTGTTAATTTCTCCATATTATCGCTAGGGGCCTTGTACCTCATAGTATTCATCGACTTTATTGCCTTAGGTTCATGTTTTCCTTTAGTTATGGTTTTAATCTGATTGTTGAATTTCACTTCAATGAAAATAATTATAAAGTATATTGGCAAAAACCGGATGGAAATGTTTCTAATGACTGAAATCTGTGGTGTAAAAAACGAAGAAGCCATGAAAACCGCAGCATGAAACGTTAGCAAAATGGGTCTAAAACGAGGAAGAATTATGTACGGATTTCCGGCAAATGTGATCTCAGCAGAAGGGGAACCTCCTGGAAACATTAAAGATCTAAACAGAGTGAACCATGTTTTCCTTAGAGGTGAACAGATAAAATGAATGAAGTATAAATGGGGTAAGTTCTTATAAATGTAGACGGTTATGTCAAAGACCTTGCTGATAATAGACATACCCGATAGAAAGGATCTTTGGTGTCATAAGGGCTATAAGAGAAAATAAACTTCGGCTAAGGCTTATTTTTTTGTACAACGGTAAAGAAGGGATTTGATTTATTTACTCTAAGGACTCGTGTATTAAAAAACACAAACTCCTCGATGAATTACGTATGGTTTCTTGTCTATACGGTTGTTTCTGAATTTTATTATGTTTTTTTAAGAATCCACGTATCTTTTTCATGTTTAAAGAGTTAGTTACATTTATTGAAATCTACCTATTATGACATTAAATTCCCTTAATTCTTGAATAATCGATCCTGTGCAGTAGATTGGAGAAAACAAAGAATTTTTGCCTTATCCAGATAATTATAATAACGGAATGACTTAACTACACAAATTAAATGAAAATGATCCAATAAATATATAATGGATAGGGCGGTATTATCAGGACAATAATCTTTTACGTTTCTGTAACAATTTTTGATATTCAATGGATTTAGATAGTCAACAGTTTGCTAGTTAATAACCAATCAGTTAAGTTCTTCTAAAAGGTGGACAACAATCCGGTTCAGTACAAAAAGCTTTTATTTATAACAACGGATTGTGACGTTTGCACAATTTGCAGGATCGCATTCAGCCTGCATTGTGTAAAACGAAGGTGAAAGAATGGAGCTTTATCATAGACCTACCACTGTTATAAATAGAGAAGGTAAAATCGTGCCGATTGATATTTCCAAAATAAGAAATGTCATTAACAAGGCGTGCGATGGTTTGAACGTTGACCCTCTTGAACTTGAGATGGATGCTCAGATTCATTTTACACAAAACATATCTACAAAAACTATACAGGAGACCCTTATCAGGGTGGCGAATGAAAAGACATCCTTATCAAGACCAGAGTGGACGCTTGTTGCCGCAAGACTTCTACTTCACCACCTGTACAGGGAGTCTTCACTAAAAAGAGGTGAACCATATGGATCATTCAGAAAACTGGTTGAGGAGCTTGTAAAATCTGAAAGATATGATTCAAGACTTCTCACTGAGTATTCTGTTGAGGATTACGAGTTCTTTCAAATGGCAATTAGACCCGAGAGAGACCTCTTGTTCACATATCCTGGTCTCAAGCACCTAATGGATCGCTACTCTGTGAAGTCTGGAGATGGAGCATATTTCGAACTTCCTCAGGATATTTTCATGGGTCTTTCAATGTACCTTGCACTGGCAGAACAACCCGAAGAAAGGGTCTCCTGGGCTATACGGTTTTATGAGGTTCTCTCGGATCTTATGATAACAATGGCCACACCAACGCTTGCTCAAGCGAGGAGGCCTTTTGGGCAGCTTAGTTCATGTTTCATAGATACGCCTGATGATTCCATCAGTGGGATATTTGAAGGTCTCACCACCTTCGCAAAGATCTCTCAGAATGGGGGAGGAATGGGAGTTTATCTTGGACATGTAAGAGCAATGGGGTCAAGCATCAGGGGATACAAGAATATTGGCAGTGGGGTAATCCCATGGATCAGGTTATATAACGATACAGCTGTTTCTGTTAACCAACTCGGTCAGAGAGCTGGTGCAATCAGTATATGGCTTGACCTTTGGCATAAGGACATAGTGGATTTTCTTGATCTTAAAACCAACAACGGAGACGAGAGACGTAAGGCGCATGATGTGTTTCCTGGCATATGTGTGCCAGACAGATTCTGGAAGTGCATTGAAAACGGTGATCCTTGGTATCTCATGGACCCGCACAACATATTTGAAGTGAAGGGATGGAGACTTGAAGATTCATGGGGAGAGGAATGGGAGAAAAAGTATCTTGACTGCATTTCAGACGAAAGGATTGAAAAAACAGAAATTAATTCGATTTCCTTGATGGGCCTCATACTTAAGAGCCTCTATGAAACAGGTGGGCCGTTCATATTCAACAGGGATACGGTCAACAGGATGAATCCTAACAAACATGCTGGTATGATCTATTCATCCAATCTATGTACGGAAATCACACAGAACCAGAGTACCACTATGAATGGTGAAATAACCGTAAAGGATGATGTTATATTACAGACAAGGCATCCAGGTGACCTTGTTGTTTGTAACTTATCGTCCATAAATCTAGGACGCTGCAACACTCCTGAACTTTTATCAAGAGTTATCCCAGTACAGGTAAGGATGCTTGATAACGTTATTACAATGAACAACTTACCTGTTCCCGCAGCAAAAATAACGAATATGAAGTATCGGGCTATCGGAATTGGCATCTCTGGATATCATCAGCATCTGGTTGATAAGGGAATAGAGTGGGAATCAGATGAGCATCTCAATTACGCTGACAAGCTCTTCGAGCACATCAACTATATTGCCATAAAGGCCAGCTGTGACCTGGCGAAGGAAAGGGGTGCTTATCCAATGTTCCCCGGAAGTGATTGGGAAACTGGAGCGTATTTCGATCTAAGGGGTTACAACGACGAGAAATGGCTCAAGCTGAAGGAGGAGGTAAATATGAATGGAATCAGAAATGGATATATAATGGCAATAGCACCAACTGGAAGCACATCGGTAATTTCCGGATCAACAGCAGGTATCGATCCGATTTTCAAGCCCATATTTACAGAGGAAAAGAAGGGATTCCTTATAAGAAGGGTGGCACCAAACCTGACGCTGGAAAATCTTCCTCTTTACAAGGAGGCACATAAGATCAATCAGTTCTGGAGTGTTAAGGCTGCTGCCATAAGGCAGAGGCATCTCGATCAGAGTCAGTCTATGAATCTCTACGCCACCGAGGATCTGAACGAAGAGAGTTTCATGGAACTCTACCACAGTGCATGGAAACTGGGTTTGAAGACGATATACTATTTCAGGAATTACACAAAGGAAGAACATGAATCCGATAATAACTGTGAGGCATGTCAGGCGTGATTAAAATGGAGAAAAAGCTACTTTTTAATCCACAGGGGTCAAGAGACAAGATTCAGCAGAGATTGATTCATGGAAATTCCACCAATCTGCTGGAGTTCCAGAATTGCAAATATGAGTGGGCAGAACAGCTTTACAGGAAAATGAGGCAGTTTTTCTGGGTACCTGAAGAGGTTCCACTTGGTGATGACAAGCTCATGTTTCCACGGCTTACAGAGGCTGAACAGGAAGCATACAAAAAAACTCTTTCATTTCTCATATTCCTGGACAGTATACAGGTGGACAACCTCAGTGCCATCTCTCTCTACGTAACGGCACCGGAGGTAGTGGCTTGTCTAAAGACCCAGGCGTTCTTTGAAACAATACATGCCCAAAGCTATGATTATCTCCTTACATCGGTCGTTGACAGGCTCACCAGGGATGAGGTTTACTATATGTGGAAAGATGATGAACATCTCCTCCGGAGGAACAGATTCATTACAGATCAATATCAGAGCTTTATCAATGATCCAACAGAGGAAAATTTTGTAAAAAGCTCCATGGCAGATTTCCTTCTTGAAGGTATATATTTCTACAGTGGTTTCGCCTTCTTCTATTCCCTGGGTAGACAAGATAAGATGGGTGGAACAGTGAGTCTTATCAGGCTAATTCAGAGAGATGAAAATACCCATCTTGCCCTATTCACAAATATAATGAGAACACTTAAAGAGGAAAATCCTGAGGTATTCACACCACAGCTAGAGTCAGATCTCGTAGAAATGCTGAAAACTGCGGTATCTCACGAGATTGAATGGGGTCATTATGTTACGAAGAATCAGATCCTGGGATTGTCTGACCAGCTCATTGATCGTTATATAAAGTACCTCGGAAATAGCAGGGCAGCGGCTATTGGCATGGCGCAGCCCTATGATGTGAGGGAAAATCCAATGGGATGGGTTGATACATATGCCACAATGAATGAAACAAAAACTGACTTCTTCGAGAGAAAAGTTACAAACTACACTAAATCGGCCGGTTCCCTGAAATTTGACAACCTTAAACCTCTCAAAAAGAATGAGTGATCATAGAGGAATATGTTTTAACGTTTACACACAAATTTTATCCAATATATTATTTTAACTGACAAGTCAGTGCCATATCCTTCTTAATAATTCTCAAATATGGAAATAAAGATCTAAGTCTCTTCAACAAGTCTCATAAATTAAAATTCTAATTTATAAAGAGCAATAGTATGAGGGTATGAAATCACCTCAATTTTTAGGTGAATGAAATAGTACACTTTTAATATAATATTCTGTTTTTATCGCCAGATGTATTGGGTTCATGGTTTCGAAGGTTTAGCCTGAGTAGTGTACTTCCTTGCCTTTCCCACCCCCCTCATTATACTGGAAAATCCAAAGAAAAGTAAGATAGTCCCTATGAAACCAAGATCGGA
>JAKAYH010000516.1 GCA_021826835.1 Thermoplasmata archaeon
GAGAGGACATTAGAAAAGCATAAAATCCAATTTAAACAAATTCCATATGAGGTGAAAGTGTATTGACAGAATTAAAAACTTATCAACAGAAAACATTGGATACAATTCAATCGTTTTTAAGGGAAGCAGATATGCATGGGCCGGAAATTGCATTCATTCAAATCAAAAAAGAACCTTACAAAGACGAGTTTTTTGGTGAAAAAATTCCATTTATCTGTATAAAGATACCAACCGGAGGCGGAAAAACTTTAGTTGGATGTTATTCAGTTGCCCAAATAATGGATTCTTACCTGAAAGAAAAATTGGGCCATGGCATAGTAATGTGGTTCGTTCCATCAGAAGCTATCAAAAGCCAAACACTAAGCAAATTCAAAGATAGAAAAAATATGCACAGGAGAGTACTAGATGAGTATTTTGATAATAATGTAAGAATATTTTCAAATGAGGAAGCTCTAAGAATAACAAAAGAGGATGTAGAAGATAATGTTTGCATAATTATTTCAAGCCTGGATGCCTTCAGGAAGGATAAGAAATTACAGAATAAGTACAAAGTCTACCAGGAAAATGGGGCTTTGTTAGGGCATTTTGAGAATATTAAATTAACAAACACATTAGAAAAAGACGAGTCTGGAGTTATAAACTCTCTGGCTAATGTAATCAGGCTAAGTAACCCTTTGATTGTAATAGATGAAGGGCACAGGGCAAAGACGAAATTATCGATAGAGTTTATTAAAGACCTTAACCCTAGTTTTGTAATAGAATATTCGGCCACCCCTAGACCAGAAAGCAATATATTAGTGGCAATACATTCATCAGAGCTAAAAGAGCAGGAAATGGTAAAATTACCATTAGTATTAGAAAGCCATTCCGAATGGCAAACCACAATATTGCAAGGCGTTTTAAGAAGAAAAGAACTAGAAAAACTGGCCAAAAACTTAAAAGGGGAAAGGATTAGGCCTATTGCACTATTGCAGGCAGAGCAGGAGAAAGAGGACGAAAGGAAAATAACAGTTGGTAATATTCGGGAATTTCTTATAAATGAATGTAGGATCCGAGAAGAGGAGATCGCAATTAAAACCTCCAAACAAAATGATTTGGATGGTGTTGATCTATTCAGCAATAATTGTAAAATAAGATACATAATTACAGTAAACGCACTGGCAGAAGGATGGGATTGCTCCTTTGCTTATATCCTAATTTCTGTTGCAAATATAGGGTCTAGAATCGCAGTAGAACAAATCATTGGCAGAATTATGCGCATGCCTTTTGCCAAGAGAAAAGAAGAAGAAGATTTGAACAGGAGCTACGTCTTTGCATCGGCAAGAAATTTCAACGAAGCCGCAAATGAGATAATAGAGGGTTTAGAGAGCCACGGATTTAGCAAACACGATCTTATTAACTCTGCGGATGGCAAAAAACAATATGAATCCGATGTGAATAGACGGATTAGCGAAGACTTCTGGGCACCAATAATGGCCTATGAAAATGACGAACTTTCCTTTGGGGATCTGATAGGAGAGGATTTTGAACTTGCAAAGCAGAATATAGAAATAGATTTTAAAGACAATCACGATAGCGATGTGAGAGCTATTATCGATATAGAAGAAGATGATAAGTGGAAGAGAGAAGGACAGACGGTTCTTAAGGAATCTATTTCAGGTATAAATTTCTCAAAGAAAGAGTTGATACAGTGGTTAGATAAACGACTCAGATTTACCATGCTTGAAAAAAAAGATAAGGTTAAATTCGTTGGAAGGGTAATCGATAACATCGAAAAAACTTCAATTCAGGATTTATCAAGAAATCGTTTCCTGTTACTTGAGAAACTAAATTATATGATAACGAATATATTGATTAAACGTGCAAAGGAGAGTTTTGATAAAGCTGTAAAAGATGACAAGATAACAGTTAAAGCATTTGAAAAATTTCCCGCTGTTATAACCTTAGCAGAAGAGATTCCAGAAAAGTTTAATAAAAGCTATTACGAAAAGGTCGACAAATTAAATAAGGAGGAAAAAAGGTTTGTCGAAAGGCTTGATTTGGATACACTGCCAAACATTAAATTCTGGATAAGGAACAGAGAGAGGAAGGACCCTTTTTACCTGCAAGGTTGGCATCCTAACAAATTTTACCCTGATTTTATAGCCGTTACAAATAAAGACAATATTTTGGCCTTAGAATGGAAGGGAGAACATCTACTCACCAATGAAGACACTGAATACAAGGAAGAGCTAGCTAAAGAGTGGGAACGTTTAGGGAATGGTAAATTACACTTCTTTTTAGTGAGTAACAGTAATGTTGATGATGTACTAAGCAAGCTAAAGGAATTATAATTCCAACGCCCTTTTATCAATCTTTGAATTGATTAACTTTTATATTTTTTCCATATTACAATATTTTCTATTCTACGCAAAAATTTATAATAAACTTATATTTTAAATACCTTTACAACAAATATTCCATGGCCCGGGGATATCAGGTGGGAGATTGTGTCCAGAATTT
>JAKAYH010000036.1 GCA_021826835.1 Thermoplasmata archaeon
AAAGATAAAATATAGGGCTTTAGGCCGTGATAGCTCAGTTGGGAGAGCGCCAGACTGAAGATCTGGAGGTCGCTGGTTCAATCCCGGCTCACGGCATCCCGCATTATACAAGGTTTACCTGTAATTATACTTTTTAATTGCTTAACTACGGTTGATTTGGATTATTAATGATACCATAAATGTGCGGTTATATCAACAGCAGAACCAACAGCGACTATGAGTATGAGTAAAGGTACTATGAAAAGAAGTGGATTGCTCGAGGCCCTGAAGAGGACTATGAGAAAAATCGCCAGAAAAATGTTCAATATTTGGCCATAAAGTGTATGAGTTCTTCCTTCGAAAAACATTTTTACAAATTCCTCCCACGTGATCTTTTCGTCCTTGATCTGAGGTTCTGGCTTCTTTATACCCAATAATTGAAGTAATGACCTCTTCGATTTTGCCGGCTCAACAACTGGACTAACCACCTGCCTTGATTTGGTCGTAGGCTCATTTTCAATTCTGCTCCCAACCTTTCTTGTTTTCTTATCCTTTGGTGGTTTAAAATCTGGAGATTTGACATCTTTTGCATAAGATATAGGCTGCTGCAGATTTTGAGACGGCTTTTCTTCCTTTTTCTTTCTACCCAATACCAATGTTTTTTCTTTAGACAAACCGCTGATATTAATTTATTTATTATGCAGACAGTATTTCTTATATTTAAAGCAAGTTTTTTGTAGAGATCTTACTAATTATTAGCGTTTTGCGAAATAACAGGGGTCTACCACAATGGGAGATTTCCTGTAATATCATCTATTACGGAGGATTCCGCAGGACCAATTCCAAGACATGTTACTGTCCCTGGAGGAATTTGAGTCAACCCTGCATCAGATATTAAGGATGTTGACAGTCCCTTATCCTCAGCCATCTGCTTGAGTCTGTACAACTCCTCCAGCCCTGAAACTCTTACTACAACCTTTTTTGCACCCATTGATTCCCAGTTCCTGAAGACTTTTGTATTCTTCTTTTCCGAATATAGTGCAAGATTCACAGCAGCGTGAGCCACCTGTGCAGCCATCTTCCCCTTTCCAATGTCAAGATCCTTTCTAATGGCAACTACCATTTTGTATTCGTCTACCAAGGTACATCCTTCCTGTGTAATTTAAAAGCCAATATATTTACTGATCTATGCAGAGGCGGTGTCAGGATAAGTATAACAATGATTGGAATGAGATATGCGTAGGCAGCATAGAAAAAACTAGGGGAGAATATGAATAAAAATAGAGTTGCAGAAAGGACAAATGGCCATTGATCGAGCAAATTTCCCTTGGAACCGCTTTTCATACCGATTCTTCGCTTTGTAAATGAACCTAAGAGGTCTCCGACTAATGAACCGAAGCTCATTGCTGCAATTGGAATGAGTGCCTCGAAGATATTACTACCATAATTTAATTCAAGCGCTTTTGTTAGGAATATTATTTCGAAAAGAACAATACCAAAAAGTATCCCTATGAAAGAACCACCAAAAAATCCACTTATGGTTTTTCCATCTCCAAAAATTCTTCTACCATCCATAAAATTCTTTCCGAAGTCCATCTTCCCGATTCCACCTGTAATCACCGCACCTGGATTTGATATAAAAGCAGGGATAAATAGGATTATTCCCTGTATTATTTCATAAAGAACGTTCACCATATAACTCTACTGCCTTCAGTATATCTGCCTTTGATATTATTCCTTTCAGTTCACCACCATCCATAATGAGTACTGCATTGGAGAACCTTAATATGGGATATATGACACTTACCGGTGTATTCAAAGGCATCTGTGGAAGTGTCGGACCCATTACTTTTCTTACACTGAGGTTTTTCAAAGAGTCAATAGGAGTTCCCTTGAGAAGTATTTCATTCACATCTGCCTCTGTTATTGTGCCCATGATTTTGTTCTCTCCATTCACAACTGGTAGTTGCGAATAACCCTTTTCCCTCATTGTGTTAAGGGCAGAAATTATGGGATCGTTGAAATGGCATGTTATTACTGATTTAGACATAATCTTGCTTGCAATTAGATCAAAAGATTCTGCTTTACGACTGAACACAGAAAGATAATCATATATCTTCCTTATCTTATCATACGTGGGGTTAATGGATCCTTTTTCCATTCTTGCAATATATGACTGACTCACCCCGCAGGTTCTCGCTAACTCTTTTTGACTTATACCAAGATTTTTTCTCATTTTGCCTATTTCTTCAATGGTAGGAAGCATTGATTGTTAATTTGTGATGCCTATAAATATTATTGCAAATAATATGTTTAGTATCAACTATTCTATTCAGTAATTGATGTTATTCAATCAATATTTATAGCAAAGAGATATAGCAGTTTATTGCAAATTACTTTAGAGACAGCACAGGAATGGCTGCATAAAAACCAGAAAGTCGCAATGCCTCTTCTGGCAATATTATCAGCAGCTATGCTTGAATTTCTTGGAATATATTTCCAGAATCTCTTTATTCCATATCTTATTCCATTTGCCGTTTTTCTATCAATGCATTATACCGGGTATTATGGAGTGAAAAAGAGACTTCTTTATGGTCTTGCCCTGTTCTTTGTAATTTGGCTAGTTGCCGTAACTATTGCTTTTCCATATTCCTATACAAACCCTGGCCCACAAACGCTCAGCACCAGCAACGGAGGTTCCATAACAACAACAATTTCTCCATTCAATGGCGTACATAATGAATTTAACATTTCATCAGTAATATCATCAGTTCCAGATAATCAGTCGTACATGCCGTCCATAGCAATTATAAGCGATACAATATCAGGAGCATCACTTTATAAATATTATAATCTTAGTGATATAAATGTGCCTGCTTCTGGCTTAGTCTACCTTAACTTTACCGTGTCATCGTTGCCAACTGGAATCTATTATATTCAGACAAACCTCATAGGTTCATCTTCAACTTTTAATGTAACCTCAAATGTGGTGAAGGGCCCACTGGATATAACAGGTGAATTATTCTATTTCTATCTTTTAATAGATTATCTCCCTCTTTACGTACTCTTTTTTGAAATAATCCTAGCAGGAGGAATTATGTTTGCCAGAAGTTTGTCCCATAGCAATGCTTACCGAAAGAGAATTTTAAATCAGTAAATTCAATTAAACCCTTTACTATTTCCATATATGGCAGAATATAACCGGAGGGTTCAGTTAACTGGTGGTGCAACCTTCGTCGTATCATTACCTCATGAGTGGACAAATAGAAACAATGTAAAGAAAGGAAATGCCATACAGATTGAGGATCTTGGAAACCGGCTTGTCCTTAGAAAGGATTCTTCGTCAAGAGATGAAATAACTAGGGTCCTTGAAATTGGATCATCCACGCCTAAAGAGGCGATTCACAGAGCACTCACTTCGTATTATATTGCTGGTTTTGACAACCTGATTGTGAGAAGTTCGTCCTACATGGACGAAAAGGCAAGGAATGAGATAAAGAGTTTCTCAAAGCTTGTCATGGGTGTAGAAATTTTCGAGGAGACTGCAAAGAGCATGATGCTTCAAAATGTCCTCGATTCCAGTTCTTTTCCAATGGCTAAGTCTTTTAGAAGAATGGCTCTAAATGTGGAAACAATGATAACCGATACGCTAAGGGTTCTGGAAGAAAATGATATTGAACTAAGACAAAGCATTATTTCAAGAGATGACGAGGTTGACCGTTATCATTTTTATATGATGAAGGAAGTAATGAAAAAATCAGCAGAGGATCATTCTGTAATATTCCTGCTCCTGCTCTCCAGAATTATGGAAAGGATTGCAGATCATACCGTTAACATATGCCTGTTTCTCGAATCGAATGATGAGGATAGACATGATACCATCGACGGCGATATTATTAAATTTCTGAAATCTAGCAATGACCTGTTTATGAAGTGCATCGAACAATACAACCGGAAAGATCTTTCGGCATTAAATTCACTAATTGAAACGAGAAAGGATATTGTTAAGGAGCGCAATGAAATAAGGGCGAGAGTTTCAGGGAATTCCAATCTATTATCATCATCCATTGCCGAGGAAATCTCAAGAATTGGGTTGTATTCCATAGACATAGCAGAGATACTTATGGATATGGTTCTTTCTGGGGTGAATGAAGCAAAGATCTGATCTATTCGTTTATGTTTACCGGTTCAATTTCAGGATTTGATTCATCACCTGAAAGATATGCGGCACTAACCTTCATATCGTGGCTGAAAAGGCAGAGTCTCCTGTCTCTTACTGCCTGTTTTATGAGTTTTTTCTTTTGAATTATGGTTTCCATTGGGTATGTATCTATTGCTGTGAGATATCCTGCCTTAAGGTAGAATGTGTTTGGAACCAAATCGCCGAAATATGTAAATTTCTGATCTCCATCTTCATATTGGAATACGCAGTGACCGCTAGTGTGTCCAGAGGTTTCAATGATTTTCATTCCACCTGATATTCTTGTTGTCCCCTCAACGATCCTGCTTTTTCGTTTTGCAAAATCCTTATCCCATTGAATGTAACTTCCCTTAGTAAATTCATTAGGTTTTTTGAAATTAGCTAGTTCTCTTTTGTTTATAACAGGTATAGCATTCTTCAAAAAATAAGCATTATTTTGATCTCTCTCAAATGTATGACCCATATGATCAAAATGCATATGGCTGTGAAGAATATGTGTTATTTTTTGGTCGATACCTGTTTCAGAAAGAGTTAACGATAGATCTGATTTTTTTTCCACCTGAAACCATTTGCTCTTTAGAGGATCTGGATGCTTTCCCAGTCCAGTATCGATTATAAATCCATTCTCCTTGCCCACAATAACGGGAATGTTTGTTTGGAGAGGAACTCTTCCCTCAGTATTGGCAGTTATATGCTTTGACCAGACATTCTTTGGAATTATGCCAAATGCAGCGCCTGTATCCAGTGTGAATGTGCCATCGTTGAAAATATAAATCTCAGAATTTCCAAATTTCACAAAAAATATATGGTTATATGGGTTAAAATTTTGTTGCCTAGAAGGTCTTGATTTTTTCTTCTATGAACATGTTTGTCAGGTCTGAAATTTTCTCAAGTTTCTCATCGGCTATTCTGGTAATGTTCTTTTTGTGCTTTGATTCATCAACATTTGGAGCATAAATTACCTGAATACTTGCTACGTGGGGGTAATCTATTGGTCTTCCAATCTGAGAAACAATCCTTACAAAGACCTCCTGAACATCTCCGCCGCACTCCTTCACTATTTCGTTTCCAATAATATTGGAGAGACAATTATACAGTTTTCCAACGTGAGTAACCGGATTCTTACCAGCTGCAGCCTCCATACTCATTGGTTTGTATGGCGTTATAACTCCATTAACCCTGTTTCCCCTTCCCACTGAACCGTCATCTCCATTTTCCATGGACAATCCTGTTACTGTGAGATAGTGGCCCGTTTTATTTCCGTCCTCCTTATCTGCAGTATTTACAAAAACCTTGACCTGCTTATCTGTCTTTTTCACAGCATTATCTTTTACGAGATTAATCAGCTCCTCCTTGATTGAAAAATATTCATCGCTATCCTTTACAAATTTGTCCACATAAGCAGCAGCGATAGTCAGGTTGATCGTGTCCTTCTGCCTGTAACCCATAACCTTTACATCGTATCCGATTGCTGGAAGCTTCTCCTTTAACTTTCCGTTGATATAGTTCTCCGTCTCCTTCACAAGCGTCTCCGTGTCTGTGAAGGGTGCAAACCCTACCCCAAATGATGTATCGTTTGCCCTGTGTTTTGATGTGTCGTAAACTTCTCTTAAATCTACTGATCCATGACCGATTCTTGAATCAATCATGACATCACCATCAAGATCAAGGTGCTTGAAATTGCTTCTAAGATATTCCTTTGCCGCCTTTATTGAGATCGATTTGAACGGTATCCTTACACCATCTACGGAGGTGGTTGCCCTTCCGCTCAATAGAATGTATGTCGGCTCAAGAACAGAACCTCCCTTAAATGCAGGTGCAGACTGTCCCCCAACGATTTCAACCTGATCAGTATTATGGTGTAATATCCTCCCATAATTCTTAATGTAATATTTGCTCAATTCACGACTGACAGCTTCTGCCAGACCATCTGATACACTATCAGGATGACCAATTCCTTTTCTTTCTACGAGCTCTACTTCTCTGTTAAATGTCGCTGTCTGTTTTAATGCTTCCACAGAAATGTTTCTTTCCATTGTTATCTCCACGGCTAATTTTCGTTCTTTATAAAATGTTTTGTTGCTAAGTGATTTAAATTACCCTGAAATAAAACTTATTACTGTCAGTAATTATCATAAGGTTTTAACCTATGAATTAATGCTAATCAAATGAACATTCTCGTAAGTGTCTACGATAAGAAAGGACTTGTGGAATTTTTAAAAAATATTCATTGGAATGATCACAATATATATGCTTCAGGGGGAACATTTAAGTTTCTCTCTGAAAATGGAATTCAAAGTGTGAATACCTCAGATCTCACAGGATTCGAAAATCTTCTTGAAGGAAGAGTTAAAACGCTTCATCCTGCTATTTTCTCAGGTATTCTTTCCAGAGACAATGATATGGATAATATTGAAGTTAAAAAAATGGGGTATCCCGTTTTTCATATGGTTATCTGCAATCTCTATCCATTTGAGAAACATCTTTTACAAGGCAATTTAAACAGTATGATTGAAAATATCGACATTGGAGGGGTCAGTTTAATTAGAGGCGCTGCGAAAAATAATTCCCGGGTTGCAGTTGTTGTCGAACCAGATGATTATCCTCTCATAGAGGGAGATATGGCAAAATATGGTTCCATAAGTGAAGATCTTAGAAGACGCCTTGCCGTGAAGGCCTTTGGATTAACAGCCACATACGATTCTATGATAGCCAGAGGTCTCTCGGAGAAATATAAGATTGAGTCTGATAACTTTGTCCTTGCTTTGAATAAAGGAAAGCGGTTAAGATATGGAGAAAACCCTGATCAGGAAGGACATATTTATCCATTGCAAGGAACGGGTAAATGGAATATTGAACATGGAAAGGAGATGTCCTATAACAATTACCTTGATGCTTCATCTGCACTCGAAACGTGTGATGATTTTAATGAACCTACTGCAGTGGTTGTAAAGCACAACAGTCCATGCGGTGTGGCCAGTTCATCAAACATACACGAAGCATTGCTCAATGCCATTAATGCGGACAGGGAATCTGCATATGGGTCCGTAATTTGTGTTAACAGGGAGTTTGATTCAAAATGCGCAGAAAACATGAAGGATCTGTTTGTTGAGGTAGTCATGGCACCTTCCTTTTCAAGCGATGCTTTAGAGATAATATCAAAGAAGAAGAACTTGAGAATCGTTACTTATGAAAAGGGACAGTCAAAAATAAGAATAAGAAGTATCTATAATTCAGTTCTTGTTCAAACACTGCAAAATTCTAATCCTGATGAACTCAAGGTGGTAACCGGAAATGTGGACAATGTTCAAATGGAGGATTTGCTTTTTGCATGGAGGGTTGTAGCTCATTGCAGAAGTAATGCTATGGTACTTGTCAAGGATAAAAAAACAGTTGGAATAGGAGCAGGTCAAACCTCTAGAGTTGAGGCTTTAAGAATTGCAATTTCAAGAGCTGGCGATAAGGTCAGGGGATCATCGCTTGCTTCTGACGCCTACCTTCCATTTGTTGATAATGTGGAGATTGCCGCTGAGCATGGAGTATGCAGCATAATACAACCTGGTGGATCCATTAGAGATAAGGATGTAATTGAGGCATGCCAGAAAGCGGGCATCGGTATGATTTTTACCGGAAAAAGGGTTTTTCTCCACTGAATCTAAAAGAAAATCAATAACCTCTGACGCTCTTCATTTCAAAGCAAATAAAACGTAAAGAAATGCAATTACAAATCCTGCGATAACTCCTCCATTTATAAGAGGAAGACCGGGTGCGGGTCTCTTTATATAGAGAAATAGCGCTATCATTCCCATAATTCCCCCAATCAACGGAAGCATTGCGAAATATATCCAGTTAACACCGCCATAGAGATAGGATGATACCACAAGCACATTGGGAAGTGCTATATCTCCAAATCCAAGGATGAGCACATCGCTTTTCTCCTCCTTCTCCTCATCGCCCTTATGAAGGTTTAGCCCACTGAACTTAAAATTTGCCCTTTTTGGTATAATGAAGAAGAGTGGTATGGATGAATTGGCTGAAGCCTCTGCAATTGTGAGCATATGTTTTGTTTTGTAGACCGCTATATAATCATATACTGCAAAGAGAATCAAAAGTGTAAGTGCTGCATAAATGCCCACGTCGAGACCCCAAAATGCTGCTAGACCCGCGGAAGATATGAGACCTGCAGCATCAGATATGAGCCAGTGGTTTTTGAAAAGAAGAGCATATAGGAATATGAGGGGAACAGCAAAACTGATCCCGTAGTATTCATATATGTCTACAGGAAGGAAAGCTGCAAGAATTGAGGTTACCAGAAATATGATCAGGACCATGGATCCAACAAACAAGTATTTCAAAATGCTAATTTTCCTTCTTTTTGAAAAATATACTATTATTGCAGACATTACTATAACTGCTACTATATAGTATAGAACCAGGCCAAATCCATTTGAAGGATTGCCAGACGATGAAGAAGGAGCTATTCCGTTCAGAAGATATGCAATAAACATTCCAGCCAAGGCTGAAGCTGTGAACAATAATAGCGCTGTAATTTCAGGCAACTGCAGGCTTTTCCTTTTTCCCAACTTTCTCTTTCCTCTTATTATATTCGCATTTCATATCCGGACAGAATTTCCACCTTCTAGCACCAATATACCCCATTATAAGGGGCGAATTACATATGGGGCAATATTCCCCAGTAAATTTAACTGTACCTTTCTGGGGTAGGGCATAGGTGTTTGTACATTTTGGATAATTCGAACATCCCAGAAATCTTTTGCCATATCTCGACTGCCGAATGATCATGTCTCCCCCATCCTTGGGGCATTTTCCCATTGTGATCTTATCCCTATTATAGGAACAATCTTTGTTTATGCATCTTAGTTCCGGGGACTGCCCTCTTCTAATTATATTTATTAATGGTAATCCACACACATCGCATTTCTTATCTGTCTCCTTGATTAATCCCATTATCTTTGAGGTATAATCAATTCTGCAGCCCTCGGTTACACATTTGATCTTTATATATTCGCGGTTTTTTATCACCTTTATATCGGTGTTGTGCTCAGGGCATTTCCCAATAACAATTCCCTCATTAAGTGAATTCTTTATCTTGTCCTTGAGCTGAGATTCTGCCTTTTCAAGACTTTTAAGAACTGCTCTGAGCATATCCCTGGATTCGTTCACCACTGCCTCCCTTGTAATCTCTCCCTGAGTGATCAGATCCATTTTGGATTCAAGTTCTGCCGTCATGTCAGGTTCTGATATCTTTGCATCAACGGTTAATACCGCCTTTATTAGACCCTTACCCAGAGGAGTTGGTCTAACTGGGTTTCCTTCAATGAAACCGCGGTCCTGAAGCTTCTCTATGATGCTGTGTCTTGTACTCTTGGTTCCAAGTCTCAGCGTTTCCATCTCCTTTATAAGCGAAGCCATATCATATCTTGGGGGAGGCTTTGTCTCGTCCTTGTCCATATTCCATGATGTTGCCTTTACCTCTTCTCCTGTTATCAGGTCTGGATGTTCGACCTCCTTTACCTTCCTGTATATGTAAATCTCCAGCCATGCTGGATCAACTATTCTTAATCCTGTGGTTTTAAATGGGTAACCTGCAACATCAATGACGGCATTCTTCACTTCCCTTGTACCGTCACGATATATGGTTGAAAGAAATCTTCTGACTATGAGCTCATAAACTTTGTTTTCATCTCCTTTAAGAGCCCCCTTTTTTGGAACAGAAACAGGATATATTGGAGGGTGATCTGTTGTTTCAGTTCTTCCTCTGGTGGGTTTTATCTTCTCCTGTGATAGAACCATTTGAGCCTCTTTTTTAAAATCAGATTCAAGGAGCTTTTCTGCAATTGATTTCAGCGGTATTGACCTCTGATAAACTGTATTATCCGTTCTGGGGTAACTTATATACCCTTTTACGTAGAGGTTTTCGGCAATCTTCATAGCTTTTCCGGGTTGAACACCTATTCTTGATGCTTCCCTCAGAAAGTCTGTTGTGCTAAAAGGTGGTGGCCTTGGTATCCTTTCCTCCTTCTTCTCAAAGGAGGTAACTTTCCCGTTCTTACCTTTTATGTCGCTTAATATCTTTTCAGCCCTTTTCTCCTCAAATATTGGTCCATCCGCGAGAGTTCCCCTGAAGGGAATTTCTTTAAGGAAATCCACTGAAATTATCCAGAATGGTCTTGGCACAAATGATTCAATTTCCAGCTCCCTTTTGACCACGATTGCAAGAGTTGGTGTTTGAACTCTTCCTATGGATAAGAAGTCCTTGCCCATTCTTCCCGTTATTATGGAAAAATATCTGGTAAGTACCGCGCCCCAAAGAAGATCAATTTCTTCTCTGGCTTCTGCTGAATCGGATAGATTATAATCCACAGCTATGAGGTTGTCAAAGGCCTCCCTGATTTCAGAACCTGTGAGCGCACTGAATTTTGCTCTTTGAATATCCCCTTTGAATGGAGTTTTACTTTTAATTATTTCCAGAGCTTCAACTCCTATTAGTTCTCCCTCCCTATCATAATCAGTTGCAACTATTACTTTCTGAGAATTAATTGCAGTTTGAATAAGGCTATCGGAAGCTCTTTTATTCTTTACCTTTTTTTCTATGCCTGAAGAAATCAGTTGCTTGACGATTTCAAGTTTCCAGTCCTTAAGTTCCCTAGGAAAATCTATCTCGATTATGTGCCCACTCAGCGGTACCACATAATATTCCTCGTCTCCTTTCTGAAACTCAATAAAACTTAATCCCTTGGAAGATTTTTGTTTTGAATTCCCTTCAGACAGAAAATAAGCTATCCTCCTCGCGGCATCAGCCTTTTCTGAAATTATTAAAGTCCTTTGCAAATGTTTCAGATTTGTAAACTAAGGTCATTAATTATTGTTTGCCTTTTTTGTAACTGGTCAGTCTGATGTGCCCACATTTTTCTCTGGAACCGCTCAGATATACCAAAAGATCCTTATATCATGAGGACATTATATTAATGAAATGATTATACTGGTAGCTGATACCCCGAGAGATCAGGAAATAATTGAGAAGTTCCAGCGTGCCTACGAGAATCTTCGAAAGATTGTTGACAAACTAGAGGATGAAAACAGGAAACTAAAACGTGAATTGGATGAATACAAAAAAAGACATCCTTCTAGTATAGGAA
>JAKAYH010000037.1 GCA_021826835.1 Thermoplasmata archaeon
AAGAAAGAGAATTGTGAGCATTCCACAGGAGGCCTCGACAATTGGCATTTTGACTCCCATGGAACAGGTGTCCATGTATCTGGTGGGAAGGGGATTCTCATCTGCAGACGCAAAAAGAGCTACACTTGATGCGCTTGATGCTGTTGGCCTTCATGACGCAAGGAACAACCCTGCTGATACCCTCTCAGGCGGCATGAAGAGAAAATGCTTTGTGGCAATGGCCCTTGCAGCGAATGCTGATGTAATTTTCCTTGACGAACCTACAACCGGTCTTGATCCAATATCAAGACTTGAGGTGTGGTCAGCCATAAAGCAGCTTAAGGGAAATGTAATTCTCACAACCCATTATATGGAAGAGGCTGAAAAACTGTCTGAGGAGGTCTTTCTGGTTGAATCAGGATCAATAATAGACAAAGGAACTGTCAAATCACTTTTGAAGGGGTTCGAAAACAAGGTGCGAATAGAAAGCTATAGGAAGATGGATAATGCTTTCAGGGTGGGAACAATTTATATAAAATATGTGCCACAAGATAATGCTTCAGAATTCATAAAAGAGGGAGATAATGTTCGTAAAATCTCTTTGGATGATCTTTTCATTATGAGAGGTGTTGACATTGAATCTTAAATTCATCTTCACCTTTGCCTGGTACTACGGATTCAAGATCATTAAGAGGGCGCCATCTTATATCATTGCATCCCTGACCACTCCTCTTTCTTTGCTGTTTGTGGTATATATTCTTACATCAGGTGCCCTGGTAAAGTATGCAATTGTTGGAGGAATGATAACGCTAGTGGCATCTATCGGACTTTCGAGTGCAGGAGACGCCACATTTTTAAGGCTCCAGCTCCGTCTTCAGGATCTTTATGTGGCAAGCAAAGTTTCTCCAACAGATTATATGATGGCACTTACCCTTAGTTTTCTTGCCTTTTCAGTCCCAGGCATAATTGTTTATGTCTCTCTTGGCGTTTTATACAACCTTTACAGTCTCTTTGATTCTCTTATCATGCTATCCCTGATTGTTATTCTTATCTTTTCCACTTCTGCAATTTCCTTTATAATTTCCAGCGCGGTAAAACATGTGAGGAATGTTTGGGGCATAGTTTCTGTCCTATCAATAATAATGACGGTAATACCTCCAACCTTTTATCCTTACACAGATATAATGTCCAGAAACAGCGGAAATATAATCATATATCTGATGTCGTTTTCTCCGGCAACACCTGCAGCAATTCTTGCACAGTTTGCGTTTGGACTCCAACCTATTGTTTACAATACACTATACACAATGATGGGTATTCTATTAACTGAAACTGTTATATATTTTGCAATAGCAAGGTATCTTACAAGGTGGAGAGAGAACTAAAAATTTTATTGGGCCATAAGGCCCCTCTCTATTAATTTAAAAAATTAGAACAATTTCTGTGCTTCAAAAACTGTGTGCTTTGTAGGAGGATTTACCTGCTTAAGCAATCCAATCATATCGTTCTTGCTTGGTGCTTCCCAGTTGCATATTGCCTTGTTTTCGCTTCCAAGCACCTGAATGCTTTGAAGTTTGAATCCAGCTGGTAGTTTTGAGTTCTTTGCCATTTCAACGATACTTCCTACTACTTTGAATGCTTCTTCTTTGTTCTTTTCTTTCCACTCATGTTCAACTATTAGGTTTGCCATGTTTTTCACTTATCTTACGATGGCATAGATTAATATATGTATTATACCGTTATGTAACGGTAGTTATGGAAGAAATAACGGTCGAACTTAGGCATAATTTACCATTCAGCAACGTTGCATCCCTGTTTCCCGGTTCAAGGATATTTCGTTGGTGTAACTCATATGTGGATTATCTTGAGATATATGAAAGAAATCTGGATTATGAAAAATTTCTCAATGAAATGACGGAATTTTCTGAATCGCTTAAAAGCACAGTGGTATTTTCCTCAAGGCACAGAGATTATGGCTCCATAATGATTAGATGCAGATGCAGCGTTTTCAATTCCACCGTAAAGATTGCAGAATCCCATGGATGCATGGTTAGATCTCCTGTAATTTATGAAAACGCAGTTGAAAAGATCACCTTTATTTCAATGGAGCCTGAGGTACCTTCTAAACTCTTTGCAAAATATATGACCATCGCATCCATCGAACTCATAGAGAAAAAAAAGCTTCTTTCCGATGATCTGAGGGATGTCTGGGCAATATCACTGAGTGACCTGTTTTCTGGGATGTCAAAGAAACAGCTTGAAGTTCTCAATGATGCTGTTTCAAGGGGATACTACGAAATTCCGAAGAGAACTCATGTTGAGGATCTTTCCTCTACAAGGGGAATCAGCCCCTCAACGTTGCAGGAGCATCTCAACAAGGCGCAATCACGTATTATGAAGTCCATGGAGCCCTACCTTATGCTCTACTCAAAATACATAGAGGCAAGGAACCCTGAGAAAGATAGTGAGTAAAAATTATAGGAACTTTGGAGATTTTCAAATTTTGGTTGATAGATTCCGAAAAACACTTGCATCTCATAACAAATATTTATCACCTTTCATATCCGTTGTTCTTTTTCATCCCTTGCAGATTCTCTAGGTCAATGCCGATTACATCTTACTTTTCAACAGCAGGTACTTATGAAACTTATATGACGACCATGAGGTAAAGCTGTCTAATTTTCCTGAAAAGATCTCGCTGTGGCTTCACCCATCAAAGGGCATCGCAATTTTTCTTCAGATAGTCTTGGGAACACACGTTCTGCTGTTTACAGTTCTGATGCTTATATGGTCTATTTCATTTAACCTCAAAATTCTCTAGTTATAACACATGGATCCAAACTCACTGAACTCAGGAAAAACCGTGTTACTCAAATTATGGGTTTCAACAACTTCCACTAAGACTCTTATGGAAAGTTGTGCAATAAGGATGAATCTTCCCCATGATTTCCCTGTAAACATTTTGCTTAGGGAGACCTTTTTGTAAAGCTTCATTTCAAAGGCAATCCCCAAAAAAAGTTGCATGACTCATTGAATGGAAGTAAAGATGAGTGATTCCCTCTGTTCATTATTGAGGAGCAATTTTATCTGGAGGTCATTAATCACAATATTTGTGTGTTAAATCGAAATATAATGGTGTCCCTATTCCTCTCCGTCCTGAATCATTGGAGCTTCCTTTCCATATGATTCATGATCTGCATAAATTCAATAGTTTGTTAGCTCTCAATCATACATGGAAGGGATGGAAAATTGCCTGTGCCATGCTGAAGAGATTTTTGCCATATTGGGTAAAAAATGGGTCATTCCAATCATAAACATAATAGGTAATTCTGAGAAAGTATCGTTCAATGAAATATCAAAAAAATTACCAAATACATCTCCATCATTGATTTCCAAAACACTCAGACTGTTGCAATTTTATAAGATTGCGGTGAAAACACCCTTCGAAGACTCTTCATATAAGATTTCATATGAATTGACAGAAAATGGAAATGAACTGAGAAAAATAATCTTATCAATGGAAAATTGGATAGTTACAGGAAAAATAGTTGCAAAGGCTAAGGAATGTAGTGAGGAGCTCATGGTTTATCGTGTTTAAACGTTTTGACAAAATAGACCCTTTCATAAATTTGAAAAGAGCGCTGGGAGGGAGATTCGAACTCCCGAGCTACGAGAGCACAGGCTTTCCAGACCTGCGCCTTACCAGGCTAGGCTATCCCAGCTTAACTTGGGCAGATTGTGAGTTGCTATTTATTTTTTAACATGCAGGAACACTCATAAAAATGAATGAAAATAAGCTTGATTCGAAACAAATAGACTATTATAAAAAACGCTACGCCGGGGGGGAGATTCGAACTCCCGAGCTACGAGAGCAACAGATCTCGAATCTGCCGCCTTACCAGGCTGGGCTACCCCGACATATGAAGTGGATTTCAATCGCTTTTAATTAACTTGCTCTTTCCTTTGCTAAATAATATTGATCTTGCTAAAATCGATTTAATATATGGGAAATTGTTCCTGTCTTTTCCTTAATAGTGATAAATAATATTCTAAACTATTATTAAGTTGATATTCCAAATGTATTGCACATTGAATTAGATATTTTGAATTATTTACACAATTGATTGTATTTTTATAATTTCAGTTTCCTGTGCTCTACCATAATGCATTTATCCATTACAACCGATATGCCATTGTTAGATGCTTTTTTCCCGGCTTCTTCATTTACAACTCCAAGCTGCATCCAAATTGCTTTTGGCTTCACTTTCAAAGATTCCTCAACTATCTCTCCAACGGCCTCCGATTTTCTGAATATATCCACTATATCCAATTTGGTGTCCTTCGGAATGCTTGAAAGATTGGGATAACTCTTAATTCCCTGCCATGTTTCCAATGAAGGATTTACAGGAATCACATTGTATCCTCTTGATACCAAATATTTTGCTACCCCAAAGCTGTCTCTTTCTTGCTTGTCAGAAATTCCAACAACAGCAATATTTTTAGAATTCTTCAATAATGCTTTGATATCTTCATCTCTGTTTATAATCATAAATTGAAAATACATGCCATTTTATGAGTTTATTGGTATCATCTACAATTTTTTGATTTGGAAATGCTAATAAGGTATTTGGTAATTCCATGCCTTATTATGTTCTGTGCAAAGTGCGGTACACTGATGGTTATGTCAAAGGAAAAAGGAGTTTGCCCCAGTTGCGGATATGAAGAAAAGAGGACTGCAGCAAAGGCAGCGGGAAAAATTATAACCAAAAGTACAAAGAAAGAAGTTATAATGATCAGGGAAGAGAAGAACACTGAACCTTTGGACTCAGATGCAGTTTGTCCAAAATGCAAAAACACGGGTGCTTATTATCTTCTGAAGCAGACAAGATCTGCAGACGAACCGGAAACCAAGTTCTATACCTGTGCTTCATGCGGCCACAGATGGAGAGAATACTAGACTTATAGAATTATTGTTAAGGGAAAACGATAAATTCAGGAATATAGATGTGAGTCCCATATGGTGTTGGAAAGTTTATCAAGTTCATTGAAAGAAACCTTCAGAAAAATCTCAGGGGCCAGCTACATAAGCCCTGAACTGATTAAAGAAACAGTAAAAGATATCCAAAGGGCACTCCTTAAATCGGATGTTAATGTGAAACTTGCTTTATCACTATCCAAAAAGGTTGAACAACGATCACTTGAAGAAAAACCACCTCAAGGTATGCCTCCCCAAGATTTTATTTTGAAAATTATCTATGAGGAACTATTATCAATACTTGGTGAAGAATCCAAACTTAAGCTTCAAAATCAGACCATAATGCTTGTGGGATTATACGGTCAGGGAAAAACAACTCATGCAGGCAAGCTCTCAAGATTTTTCATCAGGAAAGGTCTCTCGTGCGGTCTTATTGCATGTGATGTTCACAGACCTGCAGCTTATGAACAGCTACAGCAGATAGCTAAGCAGACTGGTGCAAAATTCTTCGGGATTCCCGGAGAAAAAAATCCTGTAAAGATATATAGGGCCAGCGTACCTGAGATGAAAGAGATTGCAGTTAAGATCGTTGATACCAGCGGTCGTGATTCCCTAGACGAAGAATTGCTCAAGGAACTTGTTCATCTAAAAAAGGAAGTGAATCCGGACGAGATATTGCTTGTTATGGATGCAACGATTGGACAGCAGGCCGGAATTCAGGCAAGGGCACTTCAGGAAACTGTGGGAATAACGGGCGTTATAATCACCAAAATGGATGGAACTGGAAAAGGAGGTGGGGCGCTGAGCGCAGTTGCAGAAACGGGAGCTCCTGTTTACCTCATTGGAACAGGGGAACATATTGAAGACATGGAAATATTCAATCCAAAAAAATTCCTTCAACGCCTTTTGGGAATGGGTGATATAGAAGCCATAATGGAGATTGCTCAGGAGACAGATATTACAGAGGAAAAGGCCGAAGAAACTCTGTCTAAGATGATGTCCGGAAAATTTAATCTAATGGACATGTACGAAATATGGGAAAAGTTTTCGAAACCTTCTATTTTGAAAAGGCTTTTTGAGTCTCTACCTCTGGCCAAAATACCAGGCGCCGCCAAAGCCGGAGAATTAGATCTCGACCAGGCAGAAAATCGTCTCTCCAAGTACAGAGTTATGCTAGATTCCATGACATATTATGAACTTGAAAACCCAGATGAAATAAATGCAAAACGGATAAAGAGAGTTGCCAGAGGCTCAGGGAGTACTGAGGCAGATGTTAGACACATGCTGAAAGAATTTAAATCAATGAAGGAAAATGTAAAAATGATGAAGGGAAATAGAGGATTCAGAAAAATGCTTAAGGCTCAAATGAAAAGTGGATCTGCCTTTAATCTTGATGAAGAATAATTTCTAATTTTTCCTGAAATACGCCACTATACTTTCTATTTCAGGTATTTCTCCATTAAGAACCTTTTCTCGTGAGGGACTTGATTTGACCCTTTCCTTAGTTTTGTTTATTTCTGAAATAAAGCTTTCATAGCCAGTTTCTTCTTTATTTTCGTTTTCAATAAGTTTAGCTGCCATGACAGAACTTTCCAGAGCCATATCTATTCCAAAACCGGTATGTTCACCAAACAATCCGGCGCTCTCACCTATAGGTATAACATTCTTCTCCATTTGTGGAACACAGGTGTGAAGTTTCTTGCCATAACTGATAACAGCGCTTGGTTTTATGGCCCAATCACGCTTATCAGAAGATTCACTTTTGTGGGATTTTACTATTACCGCTTCCTCCCAGAATCTTTGATTCCTGCTTTCCACAATTATTGAATTTTCTTTTATGTTTAATTTAAGCTTATCTATGCTATCCTGGTTAAAAAACCCCCTGCTCAAGATTCCCTGAAAATAGACATTCCTGCAATCATCTCTATGCAATGCGTTGCCAATAGGTTCAGCTCCTGTTGCCATAATTAAATATTTTGCATTGATGATTTTCTCTTTCCCCTCACTCTTTAAGGTAGCGTGAATTTCATTTTTTTCCACTTTATATGATATAAGTTCTGATCTTATGAGTATGTCCGCGCCTTCATTTCCTCCGGATGCCAATATATTACGATCAAGTTTATCTCTGTTGAATTGCATTATTCCATTGTTCTCTTTTAAATTTAATGTAAAGCTTTCCGAGAAAGCTTCAATTTCCACAACATGATGAATGGCAACTGACTTTCTAATCCAGTTGCTCAGATATTTCTTTGCGGATTTCTCCTCAATAAGACACATGCCTGATGGTGGGGAACCTGCATCTATCTTCTTTTCTGCAACTACAACGCTAAAACCGGCACCTGCAAGAAGAAATGCTGCATAAGCACCAGAAGTACCACCACCTGCTATCAGTACATCATAATCCATTTGTTGCCATATGCCACCTTTAGATTAAAAGTTGAGTTCTCTTTAGTTGAATTGCATTGATCATTATCCTGGAAAATGTATATTTTAAATGATTCCAATAAATCAGAAATTAACTTGATATTTCAATGAAATAATTCATTGGGCCTTCTTGTTTTTAATACCCATTATAGAGGTGCCCTATCGATTTCCTAAAGCTATAAACATTCTATGCTAAATAAGGAATGTTCTTAATTAATGATCAATATACTCTGTTGGAAATGTCCACGAAACTGAGAAAGTTTAGCGAAGATGACATAAGGAAAATGGCTGCAATGATAAAGGAGCAATCTCCTGAACATTATTTTGAATTCAAAGATCCATTCTGGATCATGATAACAACAATTTTATCACACAGAACAAAGGATGAGGTATCAAATTTAGCCGGAAGAAATCTACACGAAAAATATCATAGCGCATATAATCTTTCAAAAGCCAGTGAAGAAGAGGTATCAAAACTCATCTCAAAGGTCGGCTTTGCCAATGTGAAGGCAAAGAGAGTGATAGGGGCTGCCCAAATCGTTATCAATGATTTTGAAGGCAAAGTTCCAAATGATATAGATCTTCTTATGAAAATTCCAGGTATAGGAAGGAAGACTGCAAATGTTATACTTTCAGACGCTTTTGCCATTCCATCCATCGCCGTTGACACGCATGTTCACAGGATTTCCAACAGGATCGGACTTTGCAATACGACCAAACCTGATAACACCGAAGAATGCCTTAAGAAAGTGATACCACAAGATTTATGGCTCGGGTTCAACCCAACGCTTGTGGAATTCGGGAAAACCATATGCAAGCCTATTACTCCCAGATGCAGTGTCTGCAATATAACTGAATATTGCAATTATTTCAAAAAAAATCAGAAGAAGAGCTAAAAGTAGCTTTTCATTTCAAAACTGTACAACTATATCATGGTCCAGTTTCCACGTGATACCTAAGAAATGCACATATGCCTCCAAGCCCCTGAATAATTTTCCCATATTCCGTTTCATCGCTAAATATTGTTACCTTTATTCCGTATGATGATGCCTTTTCAAGAAGTTTAAGTGCTTTTTCTTTTCTAAATTCTGTTTCTGTGATCAAAATTTCTTCAATAGCCCCGGTATTCATTGTTTCAAGAACATTTTCATAACTGTATGTTACGTTTCCATTCCTTGAAATTTCCTTTAGAAGTCTCTCAGTTTTCTCCTTTTCGGTTTTTAATCTGGAAACGTTTCCCATGGCCGCAAGCGATGGATCAGTCAAGACTTCATAAATTGCATTTTCATCACTTCTAGTAGTAGGAATAGTTGTAACTTTCACTTTAGAAAATTTGCCTGATTCTGTAAGATATTGAAAGAATTTTTCTCTTTCAAATCCGGGCCCTGCAATCACCATGACCTTTATTGCGGAGAATGAATTTATGGCCTTTTCTATCTCTGAATAGTATGTGGAAGCAGATTTTTGTTGCTCATAACCCTTTCCACTCTTTCCAGAAAATATTCTTCCATGATTTTCTATTCCATACGCCTTGATTGTAAAAATATCGCACTGTTCATCGTCAATAACAATGAACAGAATATGGCTTCCAACCCATTTCAGTTGTGCCTCATTTATGAGTTCCTCTGACGCTTCCGACCAATTTCCCTTGAATATTTCTACTTCATCCTGCGGTGACACGTTGATTGACTGATAGTTTCCCTTAATTTCTGAACTGCTGTCAACTATTTGCCCACTTATCCTCAATCGTCCGGTAAATGGTTGAAAGAATATCTCTTCCACTTTCACTGTAACCTTTGTTGGCGTTCTTCTCTGTTCCTTGCTTCTCTCCATGTCCCCTTTTTTTTCTTCTCTTCTTAGGACAGTGGCTCTCACAAGGTCTCCCCTGGAAATTATACTTCTCAAATACCAGAGATCATCATCGTTTTCTATGAGAAGCTCCTTCCAGCCAGGTTCCTCCGGTACGTTTCTTGCTTTCAAGGATAAACACCGCATTCCATGAGGATTTTCAGCATGTTTTCTGTGTGTGATCCTTCCCAGAAAATTCTTTCACATTTTGGGCACGTTTGAAGTCTCTTCCCTATGACGTCATCGGGCAATAATCCATTATGAGAATATTGATATGGAACCAGTTTTAAGTTGCATATTACGCATCTGGTAAGAAAATCTTCTCTCTTCACAGGGATTTGAATTTTTATTTCCCGAATCTGCTCAAGGATGTCAGTGCTTTTGATAAGTATGGAATTTTTCTGAACTGTTGAAAATTCAACATCTCTTGTGACAAGAATTCTTTCATGTTCATTACAATAAGCACTGATCATACTGTCTTCCAGCCCTGGTTTTGCATTTTCGGTGTCTATTCCCATTATTCTCATCCACTTACCGAGCCTTAACAGCATATGGTCGGCCAGATATTTATTGATCTTCCTTCCACCTCCTTATGAGAGTATTTTCTAAACCGGATAAATCGAGAATTCTTGATACCACAAAGTCTGCCATGTCATCCACACTCTTAGGAAGGGTGTAGAAAGCTGGCATTGATGGGGCAATTATAGCTCCAGATCTTGTTAATCTGAGCATGTTCTCCAGTGCGATTTCGCTCAAAGGCATTTCTCTTGGCACGAGAATAAGTCTTCTTCGTTCCTTTAAGCAAACTGATGCAGCCCTTGTTATTAGCGAATCTGAAATTCCACCAGCTATCTTTGCCAGAGTATTCATGGAGCATGGCATAACCACCATAGCATCAAAGATAAAACTTCCTGAACTTACTCTTGCTGCAAGATCATGGTCATCATAGGAGTACGTTGCCAATTTTTCAAAATCAGCCGATGTTTTACCCATCTCATAATTTATAACCTGATCTGAATTCTTTGAAATTATTAGGTGAATTTCATTTCCCTCTGCAGCTTTTATAAATTTCCAAGCAAGAATGCTGCCAGATGCACCTGTTATCCCAAGTACAATTCTTTTCTTCATAGTACGGATAACCTGTCAATGAATTAATTTATTCCTCTTCTAAATCTGAAAAACATAGAATTATGTGAACCATAGTTGGACTAACTTGAAAATCATCATTCGCTGTCACAGAAGTTTGTACCAAAAATATCATTAGTCCATGTGGAGTATTATGGATTATGATATCAAAGAAAATTATAGCGGGAGTTATAATAGTCGTGGTCATAGCAGCAGGTTTGCTTTACTATGAATATGGATACAATACAGGGGGAAAACTGAATATTTCTGTTGCAGATTCTGCAGGACCAGGAGTTTCAGCTGTTTTTATAACGTTTAGTGGTGTGGAGGTTCATTCCACAGGTGGAAATAACAGCAGCGGATGGAAAAGCTATAGTATAGCCTCTACGACCATTAACATATATGATGTTAATACAACAAACCCATCATTCCTTAAGGCTATCAATCTTTCAGCAGGAAAATATACCCAAATAAGGCTTGACCTTACCAGCGTTGTTGCAACAGTAAATGGGGTAAATATGACATTGACACTTGCCTCGCAATATGCCCTGGTGATCCACCCATTCACAATATCTTCTCATACGACGACAAATATGGTCATAGATTTCACCCTCAATCCTGCGTCAATGATAACTAGTGGTGAGTTTACTCCTGTGATAGGCTCTGTTCAGGTCTCCTGAACATTCCATAATTTGAAGGCAACTATTTAAATGAATCATTATGGCTCACATCCTTTCTATTGATAATTTGAATATGGTGAGGGTAACATATCATGTCACCG
Organism: Thermoplasmata archaeon; assembly: GCA_021826835.1. Next base: position 11,133 of record JAKAYH010000037.1, read on the forward strand.
ATATCGGAAAATTGTTATATTCCAATTCATATTTACCCCAAGATACCAAAAATGATCATTAAAAAGAAAGCTATTGCATTTCCAATAATTGTTGTGCTATTTTTAGTCACG
>JAKAYH010000038.1 GCA_021826835.1 Thermoplasmata archaeon
CTGCCATAGAGTCACCGATAGAGGAATTTCAATCGTGTTTCTATTCAATTGAGGTCCCACTTCTAATTATCTCTGTCTGTAGTTAATTATATAGTAACGTAAGCTATAATAAATGGTGTTGTTGATCAAGGATACATTTGGAAAAGAAAACGGTATCACCGAAGAAGATCTGAGAAAGTTAATTGGCACGTTCCAAGAGACTTCATTGGCAGAATGCAAGACAATTGCCAGAGGGAGCAAAATATCTTACGATGGAATCATTAAAAGTGTGATAGGATTCCTAAATAAATTAGATGGTTCCGGCGGGTTGCTTATTGTCGGTCTTTCTGCACAAAATGGCACCATTGATGGCATTCAACCTATTAATTCTGAGAAATTTAGGCAAGGACCGATGAGAAGCAAGATACTGAACGATGTTGCGTCCATCCCTGGTGGGGTCGAAAAGTTTTCGTTAGATGTGCTGGAGGTTTTAGTGGGAGGTGGATGGGTAGAACTTGTTGAAGTCCATAAAGTAGATCCGAATGCCGTTTTCTATTCTAAGAGTCAAAACACTTCCTACATAAGAAGGGGGGACAGTACGGAACCACTCGATATTGGTGAACTTTTCAGGTTAGCATTGATACGGTCCTATCCAGTAGTTTACTTGGATTTAAAATTGAAGAATAGTACCTTAAATTCTCAGATACAACATGAGTCTCTTCGGAGTAGCGATCAGAACTCTTCGACTGAGCGGTCCTACACCTATATGGTAGAAATCTTCATAGGAAACTCGGGTGTAATGCCTGGAACAAACATAGAGATTGGCCTAGGTTTTTATATGATTGAAGGAAGTCGAAACGTCTCGATTGAAAATATGGTAGGTTTGGAAGAGACAAATAAAATTCCACCGTATTTTAGGCAATACGAAAGATATCTGCACCCTAATAACAGCAAGCCTATATACCCTGGTATTAATTTTAAATTAGGTGGATTTAGTTTAAAAGCGGAATATGGCTCAAAAATAGGTATTCGGGCAGATTTGTTTGAGCAACATGGATACACTTCTAGAATTTTTGAGATATATAATGGTAATCTAAATTCAAAAAAGCCCGATTTTCACTCTTATCTTAACCTGTAACTAGTTACTATCTCTTTGCATTTGACGGAACACAATAGCTAAGTAAAATTAATCTAGCTCTATCTGTTAATATCTATCGTATGGTGTATAACGATAAAGGCGGATCTAATTCTCTGGAATCTTATCTGTGGGAAGCTGCATGTTCCATACGCGGCGAAATTGAGGCACCAAAATACAAGGATTTCATAATTCCTTTGGTCTTTCTCAAAAGGCTCAACGATGTATTCGAGGACGAACTGATGAACATTTCTGACAGCAGAGATATAGCCCTTGCCATGATTAACTCAGACCACAAGCTTGTGCGATTCTATATACCTGAGAGGGCGAGATGGAAAAATCTACTTGAACAAAAAGAATCACTGGGAGAATACCTTACATCTGCGATGAGAGACCTTGCACGTGAGAATCCCAAACTCCAGGGGGTTGTTGATCTTAACGATTACAACGAGGCGACTGGAGGCACAAGGACAATATCAGATGCAAGCTTAAAGAAACTCCTCGACATACTAAACCGAAAGAGACTCGGGTTAAAAGACATAGATGCTGATGTTCTTGGAAATGCATATGAATATCTGATTGGGAAATTCTCTGAAGGATCCGGTAAAAGTGCAGGTGAGTTCTATACACCAAGAGAAGTTGCTGAACTTATGGGGAGTATACTTTCACCTGAACCAGGAGAGACAGTTTATGATCCTGCGTGTGGATCTGGAGGACTTCTCATCAGAACTTTCACAACCTTCATTAAGAAATATGGATCTGATAGCACTCTCGATTTCCCTAATCTTTATGGACAGGAAATAAACCGTCTCACATATGCGATGGCCAAGATGAACGCCATAATACATGATATTGATGCTGAAATCAGAATTGGCGATACCATGGAAAGACCGGCATATACCAATTCCGACGGATCGCTGATGCAGTTCGATAAGGTCACGGCGAATCCCATGTGGAACCAGAACTTTGATCCTGATCAGTTGAAGAATGACCATTACAATAGATTCCCATATGGAATCCCGACAAAGTCGAGCGGAGACTGGGCATGGATTCAACACATGCTTGCATCATCGAAAAAGAGAGTAGCCGTTGTTCTCGATCAGGGATCGCTGTTTCGGGGCAATACTGAGGGGAAAATCCGAAGCGCAGTAATCGCAGCAGATTTAGTGGAATGCGTTATCTCGCTTCCAGATAAATTGTTCTATAATACTGGCGCACCGGGTGCTATTTTGGTATTTAACAAATCTAAGAGTGCAAATCAGAAGGAAAAGATACTGTTCATAAATGCATCAAACGAATTTGGTAAACATAAAGAAGTAAGAAAACTAAATCAGCTATATCTTGAAAATATTGAAAAAATCGCTGACGCTTTTGAAACCTTTCGAGAATATGAGGGTTTTTCTGCCATAAAATCTAACGAAGACGTATTGAAGCAAAATGGTAACCTTAACGTAACGCTTTACGTTTCTCAGGTAACGAGAGAGGAGCAAGTCGATATAAGGTCCGTGCTTTCCGAGATAAAAGCCCTTAAAAAGCAGATTGACGAAGTCGATGAGAAATTGAATTCTTATATCAAGGAGCTTGGATATATTGACTAGACCCGGATACAAGTTAACAGAGATTGGGGAGATACCTGAAGATTGGAATGTCGTGGAACTTGGCAGCATGATTGAGATACTGGATTTGATGCGAGTTCCCCTAAGTGAAACAGAAAGGGAACGGAAAAAAGGATCAATCCCCTACTGCGGGGCGAATGGAATAATTGATTACATAAACGATTACCTCTTTGAAGAAGAAGCTGTTTTAATAGCTGAAGATGGCGGTAATTACGGGAAATACCAAAATAAAGCCTATGTAATGAGTGGTAAATACTGGGTCAATAACCATGCGCACATATTTCGTGGCAAGTATGGGTTATTGGATAACAGATTTATTATGCAGTGGCTCAATTTTGCTGAAATTAGTCCATATGTTTCTGGAAGTACTAGAACAAAGCTCAATCAAGAAATGTTGAAAAGTATCATAGTTCCAAAGATCCCATTTTTAGAGCAACAGAAAATTAGCGAAATCCTATCGACTGCAGATGAAACTATTCAAAAAGTAAATGAGGAAATAACTATGACTGAAAAACTCAAGAAAGGACTGATGCAAACTCTTCTTACAAAAGGCATTGCGCACACGAAGTTCAAGAGGACGGAGATTGGAGAGATACCGGATCCGTGGAATGTCAAAGAACTCTACCAAGTATCCGAGCTGAGAAAAGAAACGATTGAACCTATGAAATATATGTCAGAACACTATGTGGGTTTGGAAAATATATCTCCAGGGCAACTGAGAATTTTTTCTTACGGAGATGCCACTAATTTGAAAAGTTCCAAATTCAAGTTCAAAAAGGGTGACATCCTTTACGGAAAACTCCGACCGTATCTTGATAAGGTTGCTTTAGCAGAATTCGATGGAGTATGTTCAACTGATATAATTCCAATTGTAAGCAAGAATTTGAATGCTCGCTTCTTAGCATATATGCTACACTCGGATTTATTTTTGCAGTTCGTTAAATCAACAGTTTCCGGAACAAATCACCCTAGGACGGCTTGGAAGCAAATGAGTCATTTTTTAGTGCCATTTCCATCCATCTCAGAGCAGCAAAAAATCGCTGAAATTCTCTCAACGGTAGATAACAAACTAGAACTCCTCAGGAACAAGAAGGGGCATTTAGAAAAACTTAAAAAAGGCCTGATGGGCGATCTTCTTACCGGAAAAGTTAGGGTAAAAATAGACACATCAATAGGTGAGAACTGATGTCTTCATTCGCTGTGGAAAGATCAAGCGTTCAGAATCCTGTAATTGAATATGCCAAGCAAATAGGATGGGAATACCTGAATCCGGATGATTCTCTAAGAATGAGAGGTGGCGAAACTGGCCTCATATTGAGACAGATATTTTCATCTCAAGTAGTAAGACTCAATCCGGATTTCGCAGATCAGGAAACTGCCAACGTTATCGTAAAGAGACTTGAAAATAGTATAACTGCAACAATCGAGGGTAACCAGAAAGCTTGGGAACATCTTATCGGAAAGGGGACCGTTTTCATAAACGAAGAAAAGAGAGATCGAAACGTAAGATTGATCTATTTCGAACATCCAGAAAGAAATGAGTTTCATGTAACAGACGAGATGACTTTCACCAATGGCGTAAAAACGAATAGGCCAGATGTTGTATTTTTTGTGAATGGAATTCCGGTGTTTATACTTGAGGCAAAGGCCCCGTACCGTGCTAATGGTATTATGGAAGGCCTGAATCAGATCCGCAGATATCATGAGGAAACTCCAGAAATGATGGTGATGCCGCAGGCATACCAGATTACCAACATAATAGACTTTTATTATGGGCCAACATGGAATTTCTCCAGCAAGAACATCTTTTCATGGAGACTGGAAAACGATTCCTTGCTTGAGGATCGGGTGAAGTCATTCTTCAGACCGGAAAACGTTCTAAGCTTCATACGTGATTACATACTGTTTGCCACGCAAGACGATGAACTGAAGAAAGCGATACTCAGACCGCATCAGGCAAGGGCCACAGAGAAAGTTCTGGAACGAAGTTTATCTCCAAAGAGCAGGGGGCTAATATGGCATACGCAGGGATCCGGAAAAACGTATACAATGATAGTAGCAGCGAAGAAAATCATGGAGCATCGTCTCGTTAAGAGGCCCATAATACTGCTTCTCGTGGACAGAAATGAACTTGAAAGCCAGCTATTTAACAATCTGTCATCACTTGGATTCGAGAATGTACATCTTACGGAGAGCAAGAAAGAACTCAGAGAACTCCTTAGATCCGAAACATCTACCTTAATAGTATCGACTATACAGAAGTTCGAAGGTATGCCTGAAAAGATCAACCCCAGCAAAGAGATCTATGTATTCGTAGATGAGGCACACAGGAGCACCGGTGGGAAACTTGGAAACTATCTCATGGGCGCGTTGCCTAACGCCACGTTTATCGGTTTCACGGGCACACCTGTATCGAGGTCCTCGGGCAAAAATGATACGTTCCTTATGTTTGGAAGGGACGATCCAGACGGATACCTCGATAGGTATGGCATAAAGCAGTCCATTAGAGATGGCACAACACTACCGCTGAATTATTCACTCGCACCGAACAGGATGCTTGTTGATAGGGACACCCTTGAAAAGAGTTTTTTGAAAAACGCTGAACTCGCTGGGGTTTCTGATATAGAAACTCTGAACATGATCATGGAGAAGCAGGTAACTCTACGCAACATGATGAAGAACACCAACAGGATGGAAAGCATAGCAAAATACCTAACTGAACATTTCAGGAACAATGTCGAACCACTGGGTTACAAGGCATTTCTTGTTGCGGTAGACAGAGAGGCTTGTGTCATGTACAAGGAGATACTAGACCGGTACCTACCCCCGTCTTACTCACGGGTGGTTATCAGCTCCAACCACAACGACAGTGAGAAATTGAAGAAGTATCATACCACGGAGGAACAAGAAAGGGAGATAAGGAAAGCCTTCAGGAATCCCAAAGAGAAGCCGAAAATACTCATTGTCACAGAAAAGCTCCTCACGGGATTTGACGCTCCGATTCTATACTGCATGTATCTTGACAAGCCTATGAGGGACCACGTATTGCTGCAGGCAATCGCCAGAATAAACAGGCCATATGAATCTCGTGATGGGAGATCAAAGCCTTGTGGCCTGATAATCGATTTCGTCGGTGTCTTCAGGAAGCTTAAAGACGCGCTTGAATTTGATTCGAAAGATCTTTCTGACATCGAGGAAGTTGTCCAGGACATAGAGGTTCTGAAGAATGGTTTCTCCATAAAGATTGCCGAGATGAAATCTGAATACCTCGACGCTCTCAACGGGAGTAGGCCAGATTTGGTAGTTAGCGAAATTATTGAGATGTTCAGGGATGAAAACACAAGGCAGAAGTTCTACACGAGATGGAAGGAGCTGGAGGACATGTACGATATTATTTCACCGGATGACTTCCTGAGACCGCATCTAGAGGACTTTGAAAAAATCGCAAGGACGTACAACATTCTCAGGATGTACTATGACAACAGACAGAAGCCAGATGTCGATCTTTCTGAGAAGACAGCACAGCTGGTTAGGGAAAACACGTCAATTGGAGAATTTCGGCCTCCCCGTAGCACTTACAGTATCAACGACGAGACAATAAGCAAAATTGCGTCGGAACATAAAACAGACAGAGAGAGAATCCTGAGCATGATTAACAGTATCCTGAATGCGGTTGCAAAAAAGGTGTCGGAACAGCCCTACCTTATATCAATTGGGGAGAGGGCCGAACTAATAGCCAATGCCTACAGTCAGGGACAGGAATCCTCAGAAAATACCGCGAAGGAATTGGAATCGCTGATCAAGGAAATGAATGAGGCGAACAAGGAGCAGGGGTCATTAGGAATGTCTCCCGACATATTCTCTCTATACTGGCTCCTGAAGAGTAAAAAGATACACGAACCGAAAAAGATTGCAACAGAAATGTCTCAGTTTTTTACAAAATATTCAAAGTGGCGCACTAATCCAAGGCAGGAGAGGGATATTAGACTAAAGCTAAACCTAGCTCTTGCATCCCATAACGGAAGCAATGATATTTCTGAAATTCAGAAAAATACAGAAATAGCAAAAGATATAATTGACAGACTTAAGGCGAATTCAAATGGTAAGTAAGGATCAATTCAGAGAAGAAGTCCTGAGGATTGCAGGAGAGATGCACGCGAAACCAACACAGATAAGGATCAGGTCAATGAAATCTAAAAAGGGAAGCTGCACTCCTAAGAAGATAGTGACATTCGATTACTCAGTTCTGGATCTGGATGAATTATCTAGAAGGGAGGTTATTGTCCACGAGCTGCTTCATCTGAGGTACAGAAATCATGGGAGGATGTTCAAACTACTAATGAAAGAGTACCTGTATCGAGGTGACACGCCGTAATAAGAAAGTTCAGTAAAATTATGATTGCTCACCGTTAGTCGATGGAGGTTTGAACCAATCGGTACAAAGTTGCTTAATCAAAGCAACAGCTACTTTTGCCTCATTGATCGACGTAGATATGTCCTTGAAATGTGCTCCTGGTAACCTCAGCTTATTTATGGCTTCAGCTTTGTTAAGTACACCGCTGGGAAGCAATTGTTTCACTTTTGGCAAACCCAGAAGAGCGCCAAAAGTTCTCCCCTCAAATTCGCTACTCCAGACACCGTCAATTCTAGCTTTGAGTATTATGATTCCTTCTAAAATATATGTTGATAAACACAATGCCGCATGACTCATTCCATTTTTAATGGAAATTGCAAGTTCTTTCATTGCGGCAAGAATTTCTTTTCCTTCATCTTGTTGAATTAGATAATTCTCTACATACGGGGGCACCGTAAATTCCGTATCTTCATCCAGGAATACCTGCCTAAGAACCACTTTTTTCTCTCCATTTGAGAATATCCTGTCACTGAAACTCCCCCTCCATTCAATACCTCTTTCGTCAACATACCTAAGACCAAAATCATACTTGTCTCCGTTTAATCCAGTGTCTAAGTGTTCCCAACAGTAAATGCCATCCTTGGTTATACCGCTCCACGTCTTGGCAGAGCTTGCCCAAGCATCCCTATTAATTGCAGTAATTTGAACACCATCCACAAATATTCTGTCTGGCATGCTCACAGAGATGCAATACCTTGCTGTTCCCATGTTCTCACTTAATGTAAACATCACCTATAATTATAAACTTATTGAAAATGGATAAATTCATTTGTAAGTCTATCGGATTTTTCAAATGAGGTAATAGATAGAAATTTAGATGTCTACCTTGGTTGTAACTCTTAATTTTTTAGATGTCCTATCCTGTAAGTCAGAGACCGGTTATCATTTTTATTGCTGTTTAAGAGTATCCTTACTAGGTCGTCACTCGATATGTGTTCCCACTTTGTTGTGAGCAAATCTTACGTCAACTAGAATAAGAAGTCACGCTTATTAAGTCTTTTTAATTGCTCTCAGATAAGTAAGTTCATGGGAAGGCATGTGTATTATCATGTTTTAAAAGGTAGATAAATTGAGTTCAAAACCTATATCTTGAAAATATCTCATCCTAAGCTTAATTTATCGCTCTATTACCCTTTCTTTCAAATTTCAATTGTTTAAGTCCACTTTATCCGTGGTTTCAAGGACATAATCAACTAATTGAGGTAAAGATCATAGTTATCATTTTCAAATCAGGACAAAGCGAGTATTAGTTCTTGATTTTTGAATTTAGATCTTTCAAAGGTATAATCTTACATCCCATTACCTTTTCTTTCAAATTTGAATCGTTCTGCTCTATTTTATTGCGGTCTCACAAAAAAAGAATCCGCAATTGCGATCAAGATCATAGTTGCCACTTTCAAAGAACAATAAAATGAGTTTATTTCTTTATTTTTGAATTCATTGTGTTCTAGGATAAATTATATCTCGTGTTGTCCATTCTTTCAAGTTTAAGCGCTTTAAGTTCATTCTAATGTGGTTTCAGAGAAAGAGAGAGAGGATACTGCGGAAAAAATTAGCCTTACCTAAGACATATATAGACAGAGAGACCTAAGAGATTGGAAAAGGAAATAACTGAACATAACAGAGGGAAGTTTGAATAAAGATTCGTCATTATTTCTCTCATTTAGGTTGAGAGCCTTTTAAAGATTTCATTTATCTAGTCTTGGGAACGTAAACCTACAATCCAATGGTCACTAGTTGAATATTAGCCTGTTCAAACATATATTTGTGGAAAAATAAGTTTCCTTCAATGACTCTGCCTAAGTACTCTTTTTCCTTTTCACTCAATGTGGGCTCTGCATCCAACTCCTCTTTGGTCGGAAATCCAAACAAAATTCCTATTACAAAATCGTCTGCAACTATCTTATCTCTCAAGCATTCAGCCAATAGATCTCGAACTGACAATTGATTTTTGAATACCTTGAGCTCGATAGCTATGTTGAATATATCAATGTCAATCCTTCCACGTACTCTCTCCAATCCTCTCAATCTGTGTCTATAGGATATTCTTCCCATGCTGTCTTTAAAAATGGAAGTAACTATGTTATTTTGCTGTCTTGTTTCAATAAAAGTATTGTCTAAATCTTCTTCCGTTGGCTCGTAAGTATTATCTCTGATTCTGTACCATGTAATCGCATCTTCGGGAGACCAAAGCGGTCTTTCCTCCATAATTACTAAAGCATTTTTTAACGGATGTCTCTCCTCTTCTTTAGTAGTTTTCAATCCAAAAGGAAGGTTATCAAAAAGAGGTTCATAGAACTTGAGAAAATATTCTACAATTTCATTTTGAAAGTCGCGTTCTTTGCAGTTACACGAACCACTTTCTTCATTCCTGGTTTTGCAGTTATGCCGATATACATTCTTAAGATAGTCTAAGATTTCTTCGTACCTATCTTTCTTAAAATCTAAAGGCCATTGGACAAACTGTCGAGGATGATAGATTAAAGGCAATTTTGTTATAAACTCTGTATCATTACTCCCGCAGTATATACATGTACCGGTTTGTCTCTTTCTATAATCGAATTCATAAATTTTTCCACATGAATTGCACCTTATTCTATTATCCATTATTTATTGATATATTACATTTATAAAAAACTGCTTGAACTTAGCGCTGAAAAGATTCAAAAAAAAAAGCAACAGTTATCCCGAATTTTTACGTTTTGGATTACACGTAAAGTGTAATTCATAGAAGAAACCCTTTTTAAACTATTCCTGGTCTTTAGGTTCATTTTTACCAGAAATTTTTTGGAACATATCTAGAAAATAAAGTCAATTTCATGGTTATCACTTTCAAATCCGAGTAAAATGAGTTTCATTTATTATTTCTGAATTTGGATCCTTTAAAGGTATAATTTGTCATCCTATCATCCTTTCCTTCAAATCTGAATCGTTTTACCTCATTTTATGCGTGATTTCAGGGAAAGAAAGAGGATATCGGTCGCTCTATGGAGATTAGCAAACAATTCCGTTCTAATAAGCCAAGAAAGATCTCTAGAGATTCCCCATAGTTTCTTCCAATTTTTTCATTGCTTTTTCTTCAATCTCTGAGGCAATCTCCTTTACTTCATCTAACGTCTTGGCCATCCTTATTTTCCTGGCGACTCTAAGACTCGTTTTTATATATCCGTTTAGAAAGCTTATCTCATTTTCTTTTATGATTCTACTTAACCTCTCCCATTTTATTAGGCTTGCGATGCAATTTAGCCTTTCTTCTGACCGGTTAGATATCTACTGACTTCCCCTTTTGCCCAAGAATCAGAAACGTTTTATTCTAAAGATAAAGTGGTCTAAGTCTGTTTCATGCGAACATGAAAGTGATGTCTACAATTTCGAACCATGTCGATAGATCCTTTTCTCTCAAGCCGGCAATAAAATAGAGCAGAACGACCCAAATTTGAAAGAAATGGTAATGGGATGTAAAATTATACCATCGAAGGATCCGGATTAAAAATTATTGAGATAAAACTCGTTTTGATTTAACTTGAAATGATGACTATAGTCTTGACCTCATGTCAAGGATCCGAGTTGATGGTTTCGCACGCATGTATTGTGAATGTATTTGTTTGCAAACCCAATCAGATATTCACCTGCACGAAACTTGAGAGAAAAAAACCGAAAAAACTTTTCATGAGACGTCTGTTAATTAATTAATTATAGGAATGAAAAATGATGGAACGCAGAACATGGTACAAAACATATTTTTTAAATTATCCTTGCAGCATCCTTTGGGCAGTTCCGAGTCCGATCTGCAGTTCTGATGCGATTTCACGAATAGTGAACCCTTGCGCTCGGAGTTCTTTCGTTTTCCTTATTAGGTATTTTCTTCGTTCGATCTTATCTTTGGCCTCTTCGAGCTTCATTCTCTCGAGTTCT